>JADMIN010000934.1 GCA_015478575.1 Ktedonobacterales bacterium
AGACGACGCTGGCCTGGGCGGTCGCCCAGGCCACGCACATCCGCCAGTATTTTAACGGTGGTGTGCTGTGGGTTTCCCTGGGGCGGGAACCGGACCTCTCCCAGCTCCTGTCCCGCTGGGGGGCGTTGCTGGGGATACCGGCGAGCACGCTGGCAAGCCTCGACAGCCTGCAGAAATGGATAGGCACGCTCAGCAATGCCATCGGCACGCGCCGCATGCTCCTGGTGATCGATGACGCCTGGTCATCCGTCGACGTGGACGTCTTCCGGGTGGGCGGCCCCAATTGCGCGCACCTCGTGACGACCCGCTTCCCCTCAGTGGCCGCCCTCGCGGCCACGCCCCCGACGATGCCCATCCCGATTCGCGAGCTGGCCGAGGCCGAGAGCCTCGTGCTGCTGCAGCGGCTGGCTCCGGAGACGAAAGGCTGCGCTCTGAGCAGGGTGAGAAGCTTTGTCCAGTCGGTGGGAGGGCATCCCCTGGCGCTCAAGCAGGCGGGGTCTTACCTGCACAGGACCGCCAGCATGGCGGGGCGCGAGGTTGTGTCGGCCTCCCTACAGCGCCTCGCCAAACCGGGCGTGCTCCTGCAGCTGAGCGAACTGCCAGAAGAGGGCGAGTGGTACCCTGGGCTTGCGCCGGGGGTGTCCCCGTCGCTGGAAGCGGTGATCGCTTCGCTCTGCCAGGGGCTGACCGAAAAGGCGCGCGCGGCGCTGGCAGCGTTGACGGTCTTCCCCCCAAAGCCGCACGTCTTTGCGGAGGGTGAGGCGCTTGCTGCGGCTCAGTGTTCCCTGGAAGCGCTCGATGAGCTGCTCGAGGCAGGCTTGCTCGAACCCTGTGCGGGGGATTCCTACTCCCTCCACGCGGTCATCGCCGCGTACGCGCGGGTATTTCTGGCCCAGGAGCGGTAGCGCAGAGGAGGGATCAGCCGCGCGAGGCGCGCTGCTTTAGAAACTGCCGGGGCACACATAGCCCATTTCGCCCGCCCAGGACATCCTGCAGGCACGCGCAGATGTCCTCCTGCCCGATGTAGGCGATGGTGCCCTGGCAGTACTGCTCGATCAACGCATCGAGGGCGAGGGCGTTGATCGGCGTCACCGCGAAGGTGGCAAGCTCCGTCTCGAACTGGTGCCCGAAGTGCGACCAGCCACTATGGTGGATGGAAATGGCGTTGGCCGCGGGCGTTTCCTGGGG
>JADMIN010000191.1 GCA_015478575.1 Ktedonobacterales bacterium
GGTCTATACCGTTGGGTTTCAGATCATCGAATCCATTCGCGCCCACCTGAAACTCGATGCGCGCGGCGCGCGGCGCCGGGCCGTCGAGATGATGGAGCGCGTGCGTATTCCCGACGCGCGCCGCCGCCTCGACGACTATCCCCACCAATTCAGCGGTGGCATGCGCCAGCGTGTGATGATCGCGATGGCGCTCTCCTGTGACCCACAACTGCTGATCGCTGATGAGCCGACCACCGCGCTGGATGTGACGATTCAAGCGCAGGTGCTCGACCTGATGAAGGGGCTTGAGCAAGAGTTCCGCACGGCGACGATGCTCATCACGCACGACCTCGGCGTCGTCGCGGGCAACACCCAGCGCGTCGCGGTGATGTATGCCGGTCGCATCGTCGAGGAGGCGCCCACGCGCACCCTCTTCGCCCAGCCCGCGCATCCCTATACACAGGCACTGCTTGCCGCGGTGCCGCGCGCCGATGCGGCCCGTGGCACACGGCTGGAGGCTATCGCTGGCCAGCCCCCCAGCTTGGTCAACCTGCCACCTGGCTGTTCGTTCGCGCCGCGCTGCCGCAAGGTGCAGCCGCGCTGTCGCGTGGAACGCCCGCCACTGGGGACCACCGGCCCGCAACAAAAGGCCGCCTGTTTCTATCCATACTGAGTCATTCCTATCGAGCCGCTGGCAGTCGGCGGAGCGCGGTCGTGGCGGACCGCTCCGCCGCATTCCGCTCACGCGGGCCGCTAGCGACGCGCATGTTCTAGCGACGCGCATGTTCATGAGCGCGCATCTGTGCTTGGCGGGCCTGGCGCCCAAGGGAGCTATCACGTGGCACTACAACCAATGCATTCCGCACCTGTTCCGGCGCCGGCGGGCGATTATCTGCTCTCGTTGCGTGATGTCAAGGTGCATTTCCCCATCCGCGGCGGCCTGCTCGGCACAACGGTCGCCAGTGTGAAGGCCGTTGACGGCGTGGATCTCGATATCATCCGTGGTGAGACGCTGGGCTTGGTGGGCGAGAGCGGTTGCGGCAAGTCCACCCTTGGCCGCGCCATCCTCCAACTCGTGCGGCCCAATGCTGGCTCGGTCCTGCTCAATGGCGTGGACCTCGCCAAACTCTCGCCCAACGAGCTACGTCGCTACCGCGCGGACATGCAGATGATCTTTCAGGACCCCTTTAGCTCCCTCGATCCCCGCTACACGATTGGCAAGACCATCAGTGAGCCGCTGCGCAATTTCGGGCGCGGCTCCGGCGCCGAACGCACGCGGCGGGTGGAGGAGCTGATGCGGATCGTCGGGCTGAACGCCAACTGGATCAACCGTTACCCCCACGAATTCAGCGGCGGTCAGCGGCAACGCATTGGCATCGCGCGGGCGCTCGCGCTCAATCCCAAGTTCATCGTCGCCGATGAGCCGATCTCCGCGCTGGATGTCTCCATTCAGGCGCAGGTCCTCAATCTGATGGAAGATCTCCAGCGCGAGTTCAACCTCACCTATCTCTTCATCACGCACAACCTCTCCGCCGTCAAACATATCAGCAATCGTATCGCCGTCATGTACCTGGGCCGCATCATGGAGGTTGGCAGCGCCGATGAGGTGTATAGCCAGCCGCAACATCCCTATACCATCGCGCTGCTCTCCGCCAGCCCCGTGCCCGATCCCACACTAGAGCAGCAGCGCAAGCGCATCATCCTCACCGGCGATGTGCCCAGCCCGGTCAATCCGCCCAGTGGCTGCCCCTTCCACCCGCGCTGCTGGAAGGCACAACCCATCTGTCGCGAGGTGCGGCCGGTGCTGGAAGTGAAGCGCGCGGGCACCACGCAGCTTGCCGCCTGCCACTTCCCCGGCGCCTAGCGCGCCGTGCCCACGCACATCACGGTTCGCGTCCCGGTTCGCGTCACCCCATGCCCACTGGCCCCGCCGCTGGTGGGCATCGTTTGCTTCTAGACGCCTGGCATTGGATCTGCTAGAATGTCGGCAGGGGGGTACGCTGGGCATGGCGACCACGTACCACCTCGACACGCCAGAGCAATGGGGCTTACCGGCGCGGGCAGACCTCAATGAGGAGGAGGAGCGTGATGAAACTTCGGGGACTCCGCCAGGCACGGCAGCGTAGGGGCATCAGCATCGGGCAGTTGGCCGAGCTGACTGGACTGCGGCGCGACACCATTACCCATCTCGAGCACGGCAAGGAAGAGCCGCAATCCTATGTGGTCCACCGCCTCGCGGTGGCGTTGGAAGCCAGCGTGTCTGATCTCTAGGGCCTGCCAGTGCTCGAAGGCCCACCCACCGCCAGTATCGGTTCGCGGCGCGGAGGACTGCCTGCCGCTGGCTAATCCACCGCCTAGCTCATCCACCGCTTGGTTCATCCACCACGCTGTGGGTTCTGTCTGCCAACTATCGAGGAGACGCCGCTGTTGGGCGCCTCCTTTTTTACGCACGCCAGGTCTGGTGCCAGCCTCGGCTCTGGCAGTGAGAAGCGCCCACACGTGCCCCTACGGGTGATCGGCGGGCGGGTGCTGCCGCGCCACCTCGCCCGCGGCGGGGTCTCTGTCCTCCGTCGGGGCGTCCCCGCCGGAGGAGCGCGGGCTGGTGTCGTCCGCTCGCGTGAATGGCCTGCCCGCGGGAGCCAGCGGGCCGCTCGGGGCGGGAGCCAGCGGGCCGCTCGGCGTCATGGGTACGAGGCGCGGCGCGGCGCCAGCTAGCGGCTTGCTTGGGCGCGCTGGCGTGAGCGGGAGCGCCGAATGGGGCGCCGTCGCCCCCAGGCTGGCCCAGGCTGGCGAGGAGGGGCGCATGGCCGCCGGCATCGGTGTGGTGGCCTCCTCGAGCGCGTCCGCGGGCAGGGGAGGCAGTATCCACCCCGGCACGTCACCCATGGCCGGGGCACTGCCCACCTGGAAGACGCCGATCTTGCGCAGCAGCGTGCTGGCCAGGTCCACGAGTTGATCCATCGAGATGCGCATGCGATCAACGCTCTCGCGCGTTTGCTCCGTGATCGTGGCAATCTCAGCGGTCGCCTGAGAGATGCCGGTCGCGGCGCGTGATTGATAGGTGGCGGTGTCGGTGATGGCGGTGATGGCGCTGGCGATGCGCTGGGTGGTGGCGTCTACCTCCTCCAGCGCTGCCCCCGCTTGCGCCGCGAGTTCCGATTGCAGCACCACCTGCTCCGTGCCGTGGTCAATGATCGCCATCACACGCGCCGTCTCGCCCTGGATATTCTGGATGCGCGCATGGATCTGCTTGGCGGCGTCCGCGCTGTTGGTGGCCACGGTGCGGATCTCGTGCGCGACGACGGCGAAGCCACGCCCCTGCTCGCCAGCGCGCGCCGCCTCGATGGAGGCGTTGAGCGCAAGCAGGTTGGTCTGGCTGGCGAAATCTGAGACGAGTTGGTTGATCTCGCTGATCTCCTGAACGCTCTCGCTCAGCCGTTTGATCTTCTTGGCCGATTGCAAGGCGATCTCGCGCACCGTCGTCATGCCCTCGGCGGCGTGTTCCGCTGATTGCCGTCCCACATTCGAGATTTCAATTGCCTCGCGGGCCGTCGCGCTGGCCGCGCTGGCGGTCTCCGCGATGGTCCGCACACTCTCCGCCATCACCCCCACCTCACGCGAGACCTCACGGATACGTGCCGCCCGCTGGTGGGTCTCCGCCACGAGCTGCGCCGCCAGGGCACGTACCGTCGTGGCGGAGGAGCTGACGACATCGCTGGCCTCACGCACCTCGCTGAGGACATCACCCACCGTCCCCAGCACCGCGTTGAAGGTCTCGCCCACTGGCGCGAGCGATTGCCCCGGCAGCCGGACACGCACGCCAAGGTCGCCGTTGCGCACCTGGCGGAGCGCCTGCGCCAGCTCGGTGAGCGCGGCATCGAGTTGGCATCGCTCCGCCTCGCGCTCCGCGAAGAGCAGCGAGGTATCAATCGCGAGGGCCGCCTGGTCAGCATAGAGTTCGATGATCTCAATAGTCTCTTGTGTGGGAATCTTGTCATCTTCGGGCTGGTCGAGCGAGAGGATGCAGAGCAGATAGCCATTGCGGGGGCTGATGAGGGGAACGAGCAGGGTATCCTCATTGTGCCAGGCGTCGCGTGGGCGCTGCTCGCTCATCAGCAGGGGATCGAACCGCGTCACACTCTCGACGCCTTCGAGCATGTATTTATGGATATGCGAGATGAAGTAGGAGCGGCTGATGCGAAACTCCTCGCGCATCGCGGCGCGCAGGCGCTCCACCGGAGGGGGATTGTGTCTGAGGCGCTCACAATCCGCCTCACTGATGCCTGCGGTGGCGGCGATCTCGACGACGGGGCTTTGCTGGCGGATGAGGTTAAACGCGGCGGCATTAAAGCCGATGGTAGCGTTGATCGAATTCACGAGCTGGGCGAGGATGGGTCCGACGCCCGTCTCTGCCCGCAGTGCCGTGCCCAGGCGCACGATCTCCTTGATTTGCCGCGTGCGGCGCTCCAAGTCACGATCCGACCCGCGCCGTGCTCCCCAGTTATACATACGCCCAGCCTACCCCTCAATCCGCCGTACGCACGCCACGATGCGTGCCGCTGACGTCTGTCGCGCCTATCCGGCGGGCTGCCCGTAGCATCATCCCGCGCTGCCCAGAATAGCACATCAGCACACAAGGAGGCAATGCCCTCCACCTGATAGCCCAAACCGCCCACCTGCTCCGGACTGATCTCCTGTGCTAGAATACGATGGTGCGTGCCGCGAAGGTCGGCGCGTCTTCCAGCGAGTATTCTGGCGCGCGACCGTGTGGCAGCGCGCGCATTGTGGAAAGGAGCGGTTGGCATGGCCGCAAAGCACTACTCCAAGGCGCCGGACCTGCGGATTGATCCAAGCAAGCAGTATCGGGCGGTGTTCCACACGAGCCGAGGCGATTTCACCGTCGAGCTTTTCGCGCGCGAAGCGCCCCTCACGGTTAATAACTTTGTCTTCCTGGCGCGTGAGGGCTTTTACGATGGCACGACCTTTCACCGCGTCATCAAGGGCTTCATGGCCCAAGGCGGCGACCCTACCGCCACGGGCAGCGGCGGCCCCGGCTACTCGTTCCGCGATGAGCCGGGCGGGCTGGCGCTCAAGCACGACGCCCCCGGCATGCTCAGCATGGCCAACGCCGGCCCCAACACCAACGGCTCGCAGTTCTTCATCACCTTTGAACCCACCCCCCACTTGAATGGCAAGCATGCTGTCTTTGGCCGAGTGGTCAGTGGCATGGATGTGGTCAAGAGCATCCGCGAGCGCGATCCGGGCCGCGACCGCCAGCCTGGCGACACCATCACCACCATCGAGATTCAAGAGAGCTAGCTTTGCCGAGTTTTGCCGTTCTCGCGGACATCCACGGAAACGTGCCCGCACTCGAAGCGGTTCTGGCGGATGTGGCGCGCGTCCAGCCAGATCGGCTGGTGGTCGCGGGCGACTTCGTCAACCGTGGTCCCCAGAGCCGCGCCGTGCTGGAGCGTCTCGCGCCGCTGAATCTGCCGGCCATCAGTGGGAACCATGATACCTGGTTGGCGATGCTGGCGCGCGGCGAGAATCTGCCCGCCGATTGGCAGACGCCCTGGTGGACGCCGGTACGCCGCGCCGCGGCGGAGTTGACGCCGGCATGGTGCGCGTGGCTCGACGCGCTACCCACCACGCTGCGCGTCGAGCTGCCCGGCGCGGCGCCCGTGCGGGTCGTCCACGGCAGCCCGCGCCATTCGCGCGAGGGCATGGGGCGCATGCGCTCCGATGAGCAGGTGGCCGAGGCGCTGGCGGGAGTGGAGGAGCGCACGGTCATTGGCGCGCACATCCACTATCCCTA
>JADMIN010000935.1 GCA_015478575.1 Ktedonobacterales bacterium
TGTCTGTACCCTGCTGGCGCACTTCAGGGGCCACAGGCGCGGATTTTGGGGGCTGTCTTTGGCGAAACGATTCAGCGTGGAGCAGATAGGGCATGGCCTGCCATGCCACGCCCCAATGCCTGGCTCCCCTCCCCCCACTACGCCGCCCGCTCATAGAACGATGTCGAGCGCAGCGTCAAGCCGAAGCGGTTGGGGCGGTGAATCGTCTCCGTTTCCCCGATAAAGAGAACGCCGCCGGGCCGCAGCGTGGCGACCAGGCGCTCCGTCACCTGATCCTTCGCCTCTTCGGTGAAATAGATCGTCACATTGCGGCACAGCACCAGATCAAAGCTCTCGGCCGGCGCGGGCTTCAGCAGGTTGTGCTGGCGGAACGTGATCAGTGGCCGCAAGCTATCCGCCGCGCGGAAGTGGCCGTCGCTGATCGGCGTGAAATACTTCGCTGCCAGCTCTCGTGGCAGGTTGCGGAAATCGTTGCCGGTGAAACTTTCTCCGGCGCGCGCCGCATCCAGAATCTTCGGGTCGATATCCGACGCCACGATCTGTGCCCGTGTCGCCCCCAGTTCGCGCAGGATGATCGCCAGCGAATAGGGTTCCGCGCCATACGAGCAGCCCGCGCTCCAGATGCGCAGCCCCGGATTGCGCTTCAGCAGGTTCGGGATGATCTCGCGCTGTAATGCCTCGAAGCGGGGCCGGTCGCGGAAACACTCTGACACATTGATCGTGAAGCGTTCCATGAACTCCTTGAGCATCTCCGAGCCGGGCTTGAGTTCGCTCGCCAGCGCGGCGAGATTCGCCAGGTGGCAGCGCGCCAAAATCGAGTCCAGCCGCCGCAACATCTGCGGACGCTTATACTGGTCAAGGTCGATGCCGGTCAGTTCCAGCACGCGCCTCTGCACTTGCTTGTACGCCGGATCATCGGGGGCGATGTTGCTCAGGCTCCCGCCTGTGAGATTCGTGATATTATCGAGTGGCATCGTTAATTTCTCCTGCGCGGTGTCGAATTTGCCAGACCGGCGACGATCTCGCGGGCGATGCTGTCGAGCGGGACGACGCTGCTGGCGAAGCCCGCCTCAGCCACGCTGCGCGGCATGCCATAGATGACGCACGAGGCTTCATCCTGCGCCAGCGCCCAGCCGCCCGCATCTAGGATCGCGCCCGCGCCCGCCGTGCCGTCATGCCCCATCCC
>JADMIN010000936.1 GCA_015478575.1 Ktedonobacterales bacterium
GCGTCATGGTGAACACCATGTCGAACAGCTTCAGCACGTCGACCGAGTGCAGGATCAGCATGGCGGTAAGGCCCGGGAGCAGGTACGGGAGCTGCACGTAACGCACCATGCTGACGAAGCTGCGCGTCTCCAGCCGCGCAGCCTCCTCGACCTCCGCCGGCACCATCGACAGGCCGGACAGGAAGATGAGCGCGCAGAACGGCGTCCACTGCCAGATGTCCATGATCGCGATCGCCGCGAAGGCGCCGCCGGGGCTGCCCAGCCAATCCACCGGCCCCAGCCCCAGCAGCGAGAGGAACCAGTTGGCCACGCCAAAGTCGCGATTGAAGATGAGCCGGCCGAGCAGGCCCACCACCGCATAGGTGGTGGCGAGCGGCACCACCAGCGACACCCGCGCCAAGCTGCGCATGAAGCCCCAGCCGGGCCGGTTCAGGATCAGCGCGGCCAGCAGGCCCAGCCCGATCTCGAACGGCATGACGGTGCAGAAGAACAGCAGCGTCCGCCACATGGCGCCGCGGAACGTGTCATCGGACAGCACGGCCACGTAGTTGGCCAGCCCCACGAACGGCGTGCCCTCGCGCATTCGCGTCAGGTTGTACTGCCGCAGCGACGTCACCACCGCGAAGATCGTGGGATAGATGCCGACCGCGAGCAGGGTCAGCACCGCGGGGGCCAGGAACCAGAGCGGGGTCCAGCGTCCGTGCAGCAGGCGGTTGCGGCGGAGCGTGGCGGGCTTGGTCCGAGTCGCCCCCCTCACCCAACCCTCTCCCAGGGGGAGAGGGCCTTCTGCTCCCTCTCCCGTTGGGAGAGGGCCGGGGTGTGGGCCGCCCAAGCGGCGGTTCCGCCGCGACTACTGCAGCAGCGGCTTCTTGCCGTCGTAATACCCCTCCTTCTCAGGATCGCCTCCATGGGGGTGCCGATCTCCTTGGCGCCCGCCTCAGTGCTGACCTGGCCCAGTTCCATCTTGCTGCCCCACTCGGCGATGATCTCCGAGATCGCGGGCCAGGCCGGGAAGCGCGCCCGGAACTCAGGCACGCCCTTCTGCCAGCTCTCCACCATCGGTTCGACGAAGGAATACTTCGCCTTGATGTCCGGCTGCTGGTAGATCGACGTGCGCCCGGACACGCCGCCCGCCTCGACATAGGCCCGCGCGATGTCCTCGCTGGTGGCCCACTGGATGAACAG
>JADMIN010000192.1 GCA_015478575.1 Ktedonobacterales bacterium
GCCTGGGCCTGCGTGCGGAGGATGTGTCGGCCATCGTGGGCTTCTGTGAGGCGTTGCGCGCGCTACCGGGTCTCTTGGTGGAGGGCGTCTTTACGCACTTCGCGACCGCCGACAGCGCTGACCGCACCTACACCCAGCGGCAGCTCGACCGCTTCACCGCGGTGCTGGCCGCGTTGGAGGCCGCGGGGTTGCGCCCACCGCTCGTCCATGCCGCCAACTCCGCGGCGACGCTGACACTGCCGGAGGCGCGTTTCGATCTGGTGCGCCCAGGCGTCGCGCTCTATGGATTGCATCCTTCGGAGGAGGTCCGCCTACCGGCTGGGTTTCGCCCGGCGCTGGGCTTCAAGACGCAGGTCGCTCAGGTGAAGGAGATTCCGCCCGGCGAAGGGATTAGCTATGGCGCCACCTATATCACGACCGCGCCCACGCGCATCGCGGTGCTGCCGGTGGGGTACGCTGATGGCTTTCGCCGCGCGCCTACCAATTGGGGTGAGGTGCTGATTCGGGGCCAGCGGGCGCCGCTACTGGGCCGGGTCAGCATGGATCAGTGTATGGTGGATGTCACGCGCATTCGGGGGGTGCGGCAGGGTGATGAGGTCGTGCTGATTGGGCGGCAGGGAAGTGATGAGCTTACCGCCGAGGCAGTCGCCGCGCGTCTGGGCACCATTTCCTACGAGGTCGTGGCCGAGTTGCTCGCGCGTGTACCACGCATCAGCTAAGGCACGCATAAGGCATGCACGCACGCTGACCGCCGGAGACCGCGCCGCTGGTGTCAGGGGCCGCGCGCCGTCTGACCGCGGACGGCAAGCCTAGATGCGCTCGCGCGGCCAGAGACAGCGGCGCATCGCCAGAGGCGTGAGGAACACTGCCGCCGATGACGTAGTCTCATTTGAGAGACGATGAAATGGCGGATTCATCGTCTAACGGTGCCGTATCGGGGGAGCGCTACCTAGATAGCGGTGTCTGGGTATCCGCTGGTAGCTGGTATGAGAAGCGGAGTGAGCACGATGAACGGCGGTGGCTGGCTGGAGCGCGCCACTGAGGCGAGCAGAGCGTGGGTGCGAGACTGGCGCGCGCGGCTCAGCCAGCCGCGCATCCGCCACATCGCGCGCACAGGGGTCTGGGCGATGCGTGCGCTGCGCTGGCGGCAGGCGATGCGGCGCTCCTCGAAGCTCGCGCGTGTCGCCACACGCCGCCGTATGATCGCCGTGCTCCGCGTGGCCTTCTATGTGCTGCCACTCGCCCCCCTACGCAAACGGGCGCTGACCCGCATGCCGCTGGTAGGGACACGACCCGCGCGGGGGGTCGTGGCGAGGGCGCGCATCATCGCCAATCCATTCTCTGGCACGATGATCGTTCCAGGCGTCATCGAGGAGTTGCGCGAGGCGGTCGCCTGGCTCTGCGACCACGGGCTGCCGACCGAGCTTTGCCTGACGACGCGGCCCGGCCATGCGGTCGAGCTGGCGCGCGAGGCCGTGAAAGCGCGGCTAGATATCGTCATTGCCGCCGGTGGCGACGGCACGATCAATGACGTCATCCAGGCCCTCGCGGGGACGACCACCGCGCTGGGTGTGTTGCCGCTGGGGACTGCCAACGTCTGGGCGCACGAGATGGGCATCCCACGGACCGCCACCGGCGCGGCGGATGTGCTGCTGAGCGGCGTGCGGCGGCGGGTGGATCTGGGGCGCGCGGGCAGTCGCTACTTCCTGCTGATGGCTGGTGTCGGCTTCGATGCCGAGGTCGCGCGGCGGGTGGATGCGAGCGCGCTGAAGCGGTTGGGTGTCAAGCTGCTCGAATATCTGGCGGTCGCGAGCTTCCTCAGCGTGACGCAGCGCCCCGCCCGTGTCTTGATCCGCCAGGATGGCCGACGGCGCAGCACGCGCTCCCTGATGATCATCATCGGCAACACGCGCCTCTATGGCAGCGCGCTGACCTTCACCGGGCGCGCCGTAGCCGATGATGGGCTGCTGGATGTGGTGGTCGTCGGCGGGGGTGGCCTGCTGCACCGCGCCAGTGTGCTGGGGCGCGCCGTGCTGCGCCGCCGCTCGCTCGGCCCGCGTGTCCAGTACCATCGCTGCCGCGCGCTGCGCCTAGAAGCGGATGCTCCGCTGCCCGTGCAGGTAGATGGGGAAGTCATCGGCACACTTCCGCTGACGTTCTCCGTCGCGCCCCTGGCCCTGACCGTGATCGTCCCACCACATGCGCCATCGGCGCTCTTCTCGCGTCAGCCGCTCGCGCGCTGAATGCTGAAGAATGACGCCGCCGTGCTTGACGACGCCGTACGATATCTCTAGTATAGAGAGAGGTATTGCCTACCTTGCTTACAGGTTTCCGCGCCGCCTTCCCGACGCATCAGTCCACGCGATGTCAGGCCGAAGGGCGACCGCGCGCTTGCCAACGCGACATCTCTGGGAGACGACATGGGTATTCAGGCGGATCTGGGCCTCGCTCCGCGCGACGAATCGGCGTATCTCATCGTAGATGAGCAGTGGCGTATTATTGGCACGGATGAGTCGGCCAACCTGGCTGCTGAGCAGGGAAGCATGACGCTCGTCGGCCAGAGCGCCCGCGATGTCATCGGCCCGGAAGCCCTGGCGGAACTCCAGCGCCGTGGCTCCGCCACTTTCATGCTCGATACGCTCGAATACGTGCTCGTCGCGACGCCCTTCCAGTTGCCCACTGGATTCGTGCGCGTGATCCGCGCGCAGGAGATGCATTCGACGCTTGAGCATGTGCTGTCGCTCATCGTCCATGAATTGCGCAATCCGCTCTCGGCGGTGCGAGCACTGGTGCAGGGGCTTGAGGAGGAGGTGAGCGAGATGCCAAGCGCACGGGTCTACACGCGCCGCATCACCGGCGAGATTGACCGTCTGGGGCGGTTGCTCAACTCTATGGCGCAAGTGGCGCGCCCCAGCACCCGCCCGCCAGAGATCCTGCGCCCCGATGTGGTGCTGGAGCGGGCGGCGGCCATCTTTCGCCCGGAACTGGCACAGCGCGGCATTGGCCTCCATGTGCATGTGACGCCGCGGGCGGGTGCCATTTATGCTGACCCCGACCAAATCCAACAGGTGCTCGTCAATCTGGTCGCCAACGCGGTCGAGGCGATGCCGCAGGGGGGGACGATTACGCTGCGCGCCCGACTGGATCCGCGTGGCCGGCCCGTCATCCAAGTGGAGGACACGGGCGCTGGCATGAACACCGCCGCCTTGGAGCGTGCGCTGCGCCCGCGCCAGAGCACCAAGCCAGGCGGCATGGGGTTGGGTCTCACCATCGTTCACAGCATCGTGCGCCAGCATGCGGGGCGCCTGCGGCTCGCCAGCACGCCCGGCCGGGGCACGACCGTCTCGATCACCTTCCCTACGGTGGAGCACCTCTCCGGGGCTGGGCCGGAGGCCGGGCCGATACAGGCCGGTGCCTCCCTCGCGGCGAGCGAGGAGGAGGGAACCCGATGACACAGGAGAGCGGCCAGCCGTGGCGAGTGCTCATCGTTGATGATGAGGAAAACCTGAATTGGAGCCTGGTGACGTCCCTGCGCCGCGAGCGCTACCTGGTGGATGGGGCGCTCTCGGCGGAGAGCGCGCTGCGGCGCCTGGAAGAGACGGCCTATGACTGTGTCGTCAGCGATGTGAAGATGCCGGGCATGGATGGCTTCGAGTTGCTGCAATGGCTGCGGCGCCACCGGCCACACACCCACGTCATTATGATGACCGCCTTTGGGTCGCCAACCGCGCGGCAGGAGGCATTGCGTGGCGGTGTGGTGGCTTTCTTGGAGAAGCCGTTTGACCTGCGTGTGCTCAAAGACGAGTTGCGGCGTATGGCTGGTGCGGGATTGAATGGCAGCCGAGGTGAGGCCGAGGGGTACGACGTGCTGGATGTCGCTCAGGTGCTCCACCTCACGCGCCGCGATATCGCCATCCATATTGAAAATGGAAGCACCCGTGGGACGATGCGCTTCCTTCGCGGTGAGTTAATCTCCGCGGAAGCTGGCGCGCTCCAAGGAGATGAGGCGTTTTTCGCGTTGAGTGTGCCACGTGCGCTGGTTGTGGAGCCGGAGGCGTGGGATGGCCGCACCGAGCGCAATATCATACAATCGCTCACGCGCCTTATCTTCCAAGCGCTCGCCCAGCGTGAACGTCGCGCGTCCGCTCACATCGCCGCCTCGGCAGGCGCGGCGCTTGGTCAGTCAGCCGTGGAGCCACCAACCGTCGTCCTCCCTCCCGCCGCCAACGATCTGACGGAGGCGCCGACCATCCACCTGACCGCGCCACCGGCTCCAGAACAGATGCCTTTGCCCGCGCCGATGCTGGTGGCGGCGCCCGCCTCGGCGCGGAGCCAGCCCAGCGAGGCGCTGACGATGTTGCTGCATACGATCGTGGGTGCCTTTCCCGTCTCGTGCGGCGTCGCGCTGCTTCGGCTCGATGGCACGCCGCTGGCGCAGAGCCGGGTGGGTGTCGCGGAGTTTGCCCCTGGTGCCTACGCGCATCTGGCCACCTCGGCGCAGGCCGCGTTGCGCGCGCTGCTGGTGGCGGATTGGGGCGCGCTCGAGGATATGCGCATCACGGCGGCGGGCGCCATCCTTGTGGTGCGGCGGCTGACGCGGGGCGAGCACGCCGCCCTCTGCGTGGTGATGCTGCCGCGCGAGGCCGACCCTGATGTGGTCAATGGCATCCTTGATCACTACCAGGCGGATCTCTTGGCGGCGCTCCAGTGAGCGGGGCGGTTGGCCCCCTGGCGGCTCACAGGATGCGCTGTGTTACGCGCCCAGATGGCTGCGGTGATAGAGCAGGTAGAGCATGAAGGCCTGGCGGTAATCCTCCAGTGTCGCGTGGCCCTGCGCGGCCACGCGGTCAGTGAGAGCGAGGATGCCCTCGGCGATGCGCAGGTCGGCCTCGTCCACCAGCGCGGAATGGCGGAGCGCGTCCATCACCCGCGCGGGGTCCCCCTCACGATTGGGCAGACCGTAGCTGCGGGCGGCACGACGCACATAGGCTTCGAGCTGGTAGCGCAATTGCCCGAAGATCAGCCCGTCCGTGCGCGCGCCCTGGGCATCACCCGGGTGGGAAGATGGCGGAGACGTCGCTGGTGGCGCGGGCGCCGTGTATCCGGGCCGCTGATCTGGCTGCATGTCGTTGAGGTAGTCACCATAGAGGCGGTAGAGATCAGGTGGCAGCTCATGCGCGTTCGCGCTGGCATCGTGTCCATTGCGGGGTGGGGCGGCGGCGGCGCTAGAGCTTGCGCTGGGTACGGGTTGGGTCGGGTAGCGCTCGATTGATGTTGGCGTGGAGATCTCGTGCGCGTGGGCAGCGGAGGGCGGTATGCCATACGATGCGTCGCCGCTCCGCCCAAAGTCGCCTTGGGATGGGACGGGCACTGTCGCGTCAGTGGCACGGTCGGTGTGGGGGCCGCCGGTGGGCGCGTGTGCCCGTGGGCTGGCGACCGCCTGGTGTGAGCGTGAGAGCGTGGCCTGGAGGACACCCGTGTTATATGCGAGTTCTTCCTCTGGCAGTGGCGCGGCGTGGCGCGCCTGGCCAGTCCACGAGCGTGTGGGGCGGCGCGCGCCGAACGTCGCCGATCCCCTCTCGGCAAGCTCCACCAGCCCGCGCTGAATCTCAGCGGCGACGCGGGGCACAGCGGAACGGGCCTCCGGCAGGCGGCGCGCGAATTGCGGGCGCGTCAGCACCGGGTTGACTTCGATAAACCGCAGCAGCAGCCGCTCGAAAAAGCGGCGGACATCCGGCGAGCGCACGTCCGCGCGATCGAGCGGCGTGAAATTGGC
>JADMIN010000937.1 GCA_015478575.1 Ktedonobacterales bacterium
CAGCTCCAGCGCGCTCAGGTTGCGCTTCTGCGGCATGATGCTGCTGCCGTCGCAGAGCTCTTGTGGCACCGTGAAGAAGCCGAATTCGCTGGTGGTAAACAGCAGCACGTCCTGGGCGAGCTTGCTCAGGTCCAGCATCACCAGCGCCAGCGCCTGGACCACCGCTGCCTCCACCTTGCCGCGGGCGTTGGCGGCCGCCAGGACGTTGTGGTGTGGCCCGGCGAAGCCCAGCAGCCGCGCGACGTAGGCCCGGTCGAGGGGCAGCGGCGCGCCGTAAGCGGCGGCGGAGCCAAGCGGACACGCATCGTTCAGCGCGTAGGCCGCCGCCAGCGCGATCCCGTCGTCCAGCAGCGCCTCGGCATGCGCTGCCGCCCAGAGGCCCACGGAGGAGAGCATCGCGCGCTGCATGTGCGTGTAGCCCGGCACCGGCGTCCACTTGTGCGCGGCGGCCAGCCCCAGCAGCGCGTCCACGGTGTCGAGCGCTTCCGTGGCGACGGCGACCAGCGCCTCCCTGGCGTAGAGGCGCAGGTCTACGAGCGCCTGATCGTTGCGCGAGCGCCCGGTGTGCAGGTTCTTGCCCGCCGCGCCGATGCGCTCCACCAGCGCGTTCTCGATCAGCGTATGGATGTCTTCCTGCGCGGTGGACGGGCGCAGCCCGTCGCGCTCGGCCTCACGCAGCAGGTCGCAGAGCGCGGTGTGCAGCGCCCGCCAGTCATCGTCGTCCAGCAGCCCAACGGTGCGCAGCATGCGGGCGTGCGCCAGCGACCCCCACACGTCGTGCCGCGCCAGCTCGGCGTCCAGGGTGGCGTTGCGCCCCGCCTCATAGTGCGCGATCAGTGGCTCGATCTCGTATCCCTTGGACCACAAGTGCGTTGCCATCGTCGTCTCTTCTCGTTTCGTAGGCGAACGCGCGACGCTCGCCGCGGCGGTGGGACGGGCGCGCGAACACTGCCGCTGGCATCACGGCCAGCACGTGCGAGGAGGAGGACGGTTGGACGCGTGCCGGCATCCTCGCCGGCGACGCTCACTGCGCCAGCTCCGCGGACCACGAAAAAACCTCGTCGCTACGCCACGATACGGCGTAGGGACGAGGTTCCGAGGATCCCCGCGGTGCCACCCTGTTTGCCGCCGCCCGCGAATCGCGCTCGCGGGGAGCGGCCTCTCTGCTGTCCGGTGCGACGT
>JADMIN010000193.1 GCA_015478575.1 Ktedonobacterales bacterium
CGTAGTGATCGTTGGCGCGGTCGATCATCCATGGCCGGATGAACGGGTCGGGGCCAGGGAGCTTTTCCTGGACCCAAGCGCCGGCCTTTGCCAGCGGTGCCAGGGTGGCTGGGATCTCAAGCGTTTCCCAATCTTCGCCGTGGATCAGACGGGCGAACGTATGCTGGAGCTCGTCGTAGCTAAGCGGCTCAGGCTCGCCGAGCAACAGCGGCAGCTCCGGTGGCAGCGCGGCGCGTCGCTCCACCGCGACCTGGATGGCATCCACCAGATCGTCCATATGCAGGAAGGACTGACCGTGCGAGGTGCTGCCGGAGTAGAGGCGGCTGGTGAACTGGCGTTCGTAGATACGCTGGATTTGGTGGGCGAGTGGGATTGAGTGGCAGCGGTCGTCATAGACCCCAGCGATGCGGAGCAACACGGCCGGGATGGCGCCGCGCTCCTCCCGGATGAGTTGCTCAGTGCGGACTTTCGACATAGGGTACGCCCAGGTCGGCTCGATCGGCCAGTCTTCGTTGATGAACTGCCCCGGCTCAGCCGGGCGGTGTACGAGCATCGTGCTAGAGAAGATGAACTGCTCAACCTGGAAGCCCAGTTCACGCAGCCCGCGCAGCAGCCGACCTGTGCCTTGCACCGTGATCTCTTCGTACTTCGGACTCGGCGCGCCTAAGAAGTCATAATAGGCGGCGAGATGCACGACTGAGGCGACGTGGCTGCCGTGATGCTCACGGATCTCCGTAAGTGCTCGCTGCACGCTTGTGTCCGAGGTCATATCAACGGCGACATACACGCAGCCAGGTGGAGGCGGGTTGGGCGCCTTGCGGTCGAAGCCGATGATCTGATCAAAGCGGCCGACGAAGCGTCGCATGACCGCGTCGCCGATCCGGCCATTGGAGCCGGTGACGATGATGCTACCGGTGTTCGTTGCCACAAAACATCCTCTCTGGATGTCCACCGCCTCAACGCGGTGGGAGAAAGAAAGGTCTCAAAGAATGGACCGCCTTTTCTCAACATGGGTACTGTTGACGGCAAGGCGCGTGCCACGGTTATATGTCTGCTCCGCCCAGCCCGCGAGAGTCACTGTGCCGAGTTTGCCGCCGACAACTGGGACCATTGGCGCCAGGTCAGCAAGGGCCATGGGCGTTCTAGAGGTGCGCGACCAGTGGGTGCTCTCAGACGCGGCGGTGCTAGCGTATCTGGGGGAGACGTGCCATGGCCGAGACTGCGCGCGATCGGACTGGTCAAGGCCACCCGCCGCTTGAGCGCGGCCAAGAGCGGGCGCGAGATGCGCTCCTACTTGCTGAGCACGCGGCTCTCGGCCCAGTGGTTCGCTGAGGTGGTCCGCAGCCATTGGGGTATCGAGAATAGGCCAACCTTCACAGACTGGCCGGTTGAACATGTAATGGCCCTGACAAGAGATAGGAGACCGAGCTTGGCGCGGAGGAACGCGGCAGCAGCCACGGCAGCGGGGAGATGCGAGACAACGGATCTCCTCTGGGGCAAGCTCCGCGGAGCCAAGGGAAAGGCACGCAAACAAGGATGCGCGCATGCGCGCGGGCGGGCGGCGCCTCTCTCGCTCGGTGCCTATTGCGTTGCGTTATGTTCCGCTACGCCAGCGCCCCATCCGGCGCATTGCTGTCGAGCGGCTCGAGCTGGAGGACGCGCGCGTGGGTGGCGTCAGTGGGGAGCCGGGCGCGGTCGTCAATGCGCAGGCCGGTGATCCAGAGCAGATGGTCGGGGCCGAAGACTAATGGCAGCCGCGAGCGCAGCGGGCGTGGCACCTTGGCATCGGCGAAGTAATCTTGCAGTTTCTTCTCGGCGGTCATACCCAGCGGGCGGAAGCGGTCGCCGGGACGCCACGCGCGCACGGTGAGCGCGCCCGCCGCGGCCTCTGGCGCCAGGTAGACGCGCGTCACGGCATGGCCCACGTGGCCTTCGTCGCCCGCGTGGGCAAAGGCTGGCAGTTCTGGCGGCGGGGGATAGGCGCTGGTATCCAAGCCGGGCGGACCCTCCCGCAGCCACGCGCGCACACGCCAGCCCAGCTCTGGCAGTTCCACGGTGCCTGGCACGGGGAGCGGCCAGGTGCGGTCGAGGTTGACCTCGCGCGCGGCGGTGCTGGCCGCCTCGCGGCGCGTGATAGTTAGGGTGGCGTAGCCCCGCAGCGCGCGCAGCGGTTCGGGCAGGTCGAGCGCGTGGCCGTTCCGCCCTCCCGCCAGCAGCCCATCGAGCAGGGCAATGTGCCGCGCCTCCAGTGGATAGTCGTGGCCCGCGAGGTGGCGTGCCGCCCGGCGATAGGCGCGGTGGCGCAGCGCGAGTGGCAGCGCGCGCAGCCGCTCCAGATCGAGCGTGATGGCGGTCGGTGCGACACCTGGGGAAAGGGCCTCCCAGGCCTCGGCGCCGCGCGCGTCCAGATAAGCCTCGTCGGCGGCGAGCAGCGCGGCATTGCGCACCAGCGCGGTTCGCAGGTTGGGGTTGTATCCCTCTAGCGCGGGGAGCAAGTGGTGACGGATGCGGTTGCGCACGTAGCGCGGATCGGCATTGGTGGCATCAGTGCGCGGCTGCCAGCCCCGCGCCGCGCAGTAGCCCTCGGTCTCGGCGCGCGTCAGCGTCAGCAGCGGGCGCGCGAGGTCGCCGGTCAGTGGCGCCATACCGCCCAGGCCGGTCAGGCCACTCCCGCGCAGCCAGTGCAGGACGAGCGTCTCCACCTGATCGTCGCGTGTGTGGCCGGTGGCGATACGGATCGTGCCGCGCTCACCGGCCTCCGCGGCGAGTTCAGCGGCAACGCGACGCAGGAAGGCATAGCGCACACGGCGGGCGGCGTCCTCCAGCGAGCGATGCGTGGCACGCGCCTCCGCCGCCACCGCCGCGCGCTCCAGCACGGAGCGCAGCCCCAACGCCGCCGCCACCTCCGCGACGAAGCGCGCGTCCGCCTCGCCAGCCGCGCCGCGCAGGCCGTGCTCTAGGTGCGCCACCACCAGCGCGCCCGGCGCCAGCGGATGCCCGCGCGCCCGCAGCGCCTGTAGGGCGCCCAGCAGGCAGAGCGAATCGGGCCCCCCAGAGACGGCGGCCACCACCGTCGCGCCCGCGGGCCACAGCGCATGCTCCGTCAGCGCGCGCGCGACCGCTGCCTCAACCCTGGAGCATATCTCCGACACCGCATAGCTCCCGCTCCGCTTGCCGACGCCGCGCCGCCGGACCACACAGATCACTCATACTCGGCACAGCATACCATGCGCGGCCCAGCGCATCCGACACGCGGCTCGATCGCCGGCATGAACGGGGAACATGCTCCGTTGACGTGCCCGTTCTCGGCGCTTATACTCGAATGGCATCCTGTGAGAGACGGAGACAGGCATGTTGATGCGCCAAAAGGCGGTGGGAAGGACCAAGCGAGCATGAGCGGTAAAGTAAAGATGCGCTGCGGGCGCTGTGGCAAGCATTTTACGTCGGCGAAGGGAGCGAAGCAGATCTTCTGCGATACCTGCGCCGCCAAGGAACGCGCCGCGCGCGCCGCGACGAAGGGCGCCCCCACGCAGCCGGTCGCGGTGGCCCAGGCACCGCGCATCGTGGGACCGGGGGCGGGCATCCTCGATCCGCGGCTGGCGCCCCCACCGATGGCCACCCCACCAGATCGAGGCTCCATTGGCGAGGCGGCCCGTGCGACAGGAGGCACCGAGCACGGCCACACGCCCGCCGCTCATGGCCACGGGCAGACCGGGCATACGCCGAAGGCGAGACCCGCGGCGAGCGCCCCACCCGCATCGGCGCCCAGGCGAGCGAGAGAAGAACAGCCGCCGCGCCAGACAACACCACGTCCACCGCGCCAAATCGTGCCGGTGTTCACCCTTACCGACGAGCTGCGCCAGCAGATCGAGGCACGCTACCTGGAACTGGCCCAGCCGCTGGAGTTTGACGGTATCCGCACACAGATCGCTGGCGAGCTGCACGTGCCGAAAGCCGTGGTGAAGCGCACGGTGCTTGAGTTGCGTGGGCGTATGCAACTGCCGAGCTGGTGGGAGCTTAAAGCCTATAGTGGCTCCGAAAGCGACCTCGCACGTATCCGCGCCGCGTATGTGCCGCTGCTGCCGGTGCCGCCGGTAGGCATCCACAAGCCGCTTGCCAAGCAGTTGGGCCTGGAGGAGACTACTGTCTATCAGGGCATCCGACGTATTCGTGCCGAGATGCATCTGCCGCGGTACAATCCGCGCGAAGCCCACGAGCCTGAAGCGGGCGAGGTAGCGGCGCCGACGGGCGAGGCGGCGGCGGCACCGGCTGGCGGCACCCTGGGGGGCCTCTAGCGCGGGCTGGCGGAGCCAGGGATGGGGGTTGGGTGGCGACGACGCACCAGCCAGGCTAGCGGGGGCGGCTCAAACTGTCCCCCGCGCGCGACCGGCTTGAACGGCTCTATTTCGAGCAGGGGGCGGTGCTGGCCTTCCTCGATGACCTGGCATGCCCTTCAAAAACAATCAGGCTGAGCGTTCCTCCGCTGGCGCTCCTGTCTCCATTGGCGCCGCTGGTGTCCGGCCCCCTTGCGCCCAGCCGTCTCTCTCACCTCGTCTACGGATGCGTGCTGAGGAACCTCGGCTAGACCCCTACCCACTCAGTGATGTGCTCGACGAGCCGTTCCGCTGGCTCCTCACGCTGGGCGCAGCGCGGCAGCGTGCCGAGGATGGTCTGGCCGTAGTCGCGTGTCTGGAGGCGCCGGTCGAAGAGCACAACGGCATTGCGCGCGTCATGGCTCCACGCGAGGCCGTTGAGGGCTTGGCGCAGTTTGAGCGCCGCCTGGGGCACAACAAATTGGCTGTGGGGATCCTCCCACAGCTCGGCGCGCGCCGCCAACAGCGGATCGCTGAGCGCCGGAAAGGGCAGCCGCGTGACCACAACGCATGCTGGTGGCCGCTCGATCGGTTCGCGCCCGCTCCAGAAGGCCCCCGCGCCGAGCAGAAGGGTGCGCGGCTGCGTGGTGAAGGTGTGCCAGAGCTGGCGGGCCGAGCCATCCTGTCCCTGCGCGAGCACGAGGATATCGTGCCGCTCCAAGTTGCGGCGGATACCTTGCGAGGCCGCGCGCAGGGCCGCGTGCGAGGGAAAGAGCGCGACGACGCGCCCCCCCAGCGCCGTGCCCAGGCGCACGAGCAGCGTCTCCAGATGCTGCTGGTAGTGGGGAGCGTTCGGCTCAGAGACATCGCTGGGCAGGCAGAGCAGCGTCTGTGCCTCACGGTCGGGCGTGATGGCGAGTGTACGCTCGCGCTCTGGCAGTCCCAACATACCACGCAGGTGCTCGAAGTCGCCGCCAACCGCCAGTGCTGCCCCCGTCAGCACCAAGCCACGATCGGGCGTGGAGAGCGGCGCGAGATAGCTCCCAATGTGGACCGGCGCGCGGTGCGATACGGGCATCCGTGGCGCCTCCGTGGTGGGCGCGCGATACGCGGGCGCCTCCGCGCGACTACCGTCTGCTCCAGGGGCTGGCTCGGCGGCGGTGGTCGGGTCTTTGGCCGCATCTTTGCGGCGGGGCGGCTCGTGTGGTGGGCCGACAGTCTCGCCGTTGATGGGATAGGGTACGCGCAGCCAGTGGACCTCGTTGCCGTTTTCGTCGGCGTTCACGCTCGCCTGACCCTGGTGACAGGCCTGCTCCAGTTGGCGCGCGATGCCCAGCAGTTCGACCGCCGTACTGTTGCTGGCGAGCGGCTTCTTGCCGCCATCCACCGCGTGCAGCGCGCGCGCGGTCTCCCGCGCCAGCGCCACTGTCGCCGTAAGCTCCCGTGCCAGCGCCGCCCACGTG
>JADMIN010000001.1 GCA_015478575.1 Ktedonobacterales bacterium
CCCGCGGGGGAGGAGGAGACGACGACGCCATGAGCGACACGATGAGCGACACGATGAGCGACACGACACACCCGCGGACACGCCGGCGGCGGCCAACGCGGCTGCCGGACCGCCTGAGCTTCGGCGCGCACGCGCCGGCCAGCGGCGAGGCCTGCGTCAGCGAGAGGAGTACAACGCGATGAGCCAGACGACACCAGAGCCGACCCCGCCGCGCGGGCGCATCTCCCCGGACGCGTCGCGGCCGTCGCGGCGCGTGGTGCTGGCCGGGGGCTGCCACGCGGCCCCCGCCGCCCCGGCCACGCCCCCGACCGCGCCCCACGACGATGACGAGCAACCTATCATCGGCTGCCTGTTGGAGGTGACCAGCTGGCTGGCCGGTGGGCCGTGGACCGACCGACCCGCGTGCGTCTCACCGGCGCTCGCCGCCTTCGGGCGCGCCTGGAATGACGGGCTGGACCGGTGGTGTCCGGACCTGCTGCCGGACCTGCTGGCCTACGCCCCGCGGCTCATCGGCACGGCCGGGGACCTGGCGGCGGAGCGGCGCCGGGCGTGGCTGGCCGCCGATTGCGCCGTGCGGGTGATCGCGCCGGCGCACCTGCGCCACGCGGGCCGGCAGGCGGACGCGGCGCGGCTGGCGGCGCTGCCGCCGGTGACGGACGCCACCTGGCGGGTGGCGTGGGATGCCTGCTGCCACGCCGCCGCGGCCGCCGCCGAGGCCGCCGCGGCCGCCGCGTCCGCTGCCCATGCCGCCAAGGCCACCGATGCCGCCGCCGAGGCCGCCGAGGCCGGCGCCGAGGCCGGCGCCGAGGCCGGCGCCGCCCATGCCGCCGCCGAGGCCGCCGAGGCCGCCGCCGCCGAGGCCGGCGCCGAGGCCGACGCCCGCGCCCGTGCCGCCGCCCGTGCCGCCTATGCCGCCCGTGCCGCTGCCCATGCCGCTGCCCATGCCGACGCCGAGGCCGCCGAGGCCGCCGAGGCCGCCGAGGCCGCCCGTGCCGCCGAGGCCGCCTATGCCGCCCGTGCCGCCGCCGATGCCGCCTATGCCGCCCGTGCCGCCGCCGATGCCGGCGCCGTGCTCCGCGCACTGCACCCCCGGATGCGCGCGGTGTTCGAGCGGATGATCGATGTGTGAGCACGACGAGCACGACGAGCATGCTGAGCACGCTGAGAGGAGCACCCGGCGATGAGCGACGATGATGCGACGACGACGCGGCGACGCATGGTCCTGGCTGAGATTGCCGCCGAGCGCCAGCGGCAGCCGGCGCGTGGCTGGACGGTGGAGCATGATCGCGGGCACGATGCGGAGGAATGGATAGCGATCATCGCCGGCTACCTCGACCGCGCGGCCGGCGTGTCCGCCTCGGCGCCGGCGGCGGTAGGCCGGCCCGCGGCGCTGCTGCTCTGGCGCCGGCGACTGATCCAGGTGGCCGCGCTGTGTGTGGCGGCGGTCGAGTCCTACGACCGCTATGTCGAGACAACAGAGGCTGCCGCTGCGCCGGCGGAGGAGGATGAGGAGGTGAGCGACCGATGATGATCGCGCTGCGCTGGCTGTATGAGCACGCCATGCGGGACGACCCCACCGCCTGGCGTCCCCGTGACGGGGGGCCGGCACACTGCTGGCACTGCGGGCTGGCCTGCCCGAACGGTCCGCCCGCGCGGCCCACGCGGAAGGCGATCCCCGATACGTACACAGCGTATGACGTGGTGCGTGCCACCAGCAGTGGCTGGGTGTGTCCGGCCTGTGCCGCGTACTTCACCCCATGCCTGAAGGCAGGGGCCTCCGCGCCGTGTAGAGGTGAGCGATGAGTGCGGATGAGGCGGCAGAGCGGGAGCGCCGCGAGCGGGCACAGCGACTACGCAGGCCGCACTGCAACGCCTGCGGTACGCGGCACGGGGTGCATGCGTGTGGTATCTGTGGCGATCCGTTCTGCGGACTATGCGCGATGCAGCATCGCGCCTACTTCCACGGCACGCGCGTTCGGCGCGAGGAGGCCCAGCATGAGCGACAATGAGATGACAGTCACAACTACCGCGGCCACGGACGCGCTCCACGCTGCCTACGTGGCGGCAGAGGCGGCGCACAGCGCGGCAGAGGCGGCGCACGATGAGGCGCGGCAGGCGCACGCACAGGCGGTGATGGCGCTGGTGCTCACCGAGCGGAACACACGGGCACGGCAGCGCGTGGTACGGGCCATCCACCACGCGGCGGCGCATCGGGAGACGGCGTTGCGGCGGCTCGAATGGGCGGCGGCGGAACGCTATGAGGCGGGCATACGCTATTGGGATGCCGTCGCGGACCAGCGGGAAGCGGATGCGGCGGCGCTGGTCGTGGTCGCTGTGACGGTAGTGGCGGCATGAGCGAGGAAACGAGGCATGGCGCTATGGATGTTCTGCTATCCGGGCTACTCTGGCTCGTGAAAGCCGTGCTCGTGCTGTGGGGTGCCGCCGCACTGCTGCTTGCCGGCTGGTGCGTGGCGTGCGTCGTGGCCGGCATCTTCCACAACTGTCTGCGTGACACGGTGGAACTGGCGGACGGCACGGTGGCGACCAGGGCACAGGTGACGCGCTGGCGGGCGATGAAAGAACGCTATCCGGCGACGACGGATGATGTGCTGGCGCGAGAGCCTTGAACGCATGCGCTGTCCGTCCTGGCAGCGACACGAGGATGCGGCAACGTGATAACGGCTGACTGATGAGGGAGGACGCGATGAGCAGTGACATGAGGACGCGGCCAGCGTATAGCGACTTCACTGATGCCTATACCGCATGGCACGTGGAGGCGGTGCGACTGGTCCGGCACTGGCTGGCGGAGAGTGAGCCGTGGTGGACGGAGGATTTGGTTCAGGACATCTGGCTGCGTCTCTATCAGGCATGGCGCGGCATGACGTGGGCCAATCGCGCCGCGCAACGCGCCTACATCCTCAATGCCATGCACAACCGCGTGCGCGACTATTACCGCCACCGGGCGCTGCCCGCCGCGCACACGCGCTCGTACTCGCGTGACACCGCGCTCTACGCGCTGCTGGAGGCGGAACACGCCAGCGGCACGGATGCGGACGCCCTCGACGCACTGAGTGTGGCGCAGGAGACGGCGGCGACGGTGCGACGGGTGCTGGACGCCTACGCGCTGGCGAACTATCGCCGCCCGGCCACGCGCGAGCGCAACCGGCGCATCCTGACGCTGTGGCTGGCGGGCCTTGGCCCCACCGAGATTGTGCACGAGCTGGCCGCGCTCGGCTATCCCGCTTCTGGCGTGCCGGGCGAGGGCGTGAACGTCTCGGTCGTCAAGATGGTGACGATGCGGGCACGGGCGCGCCTGGCCGCCGCGCTCGGTGTGCCGCTGGACGATGATAACGACCGCGCAGCGCCACGCTCCACGCCAGCGGCAACACGACGGAAGGCGGCGTGAATGGAGATGGGTATACCGGACCAGCGGACACGGGTCGTCAACGTCCGACACGAGGACTGCGACCAGTACATCGGGCGGCGCATGCCGGGCTGGCCTGACGGCACGTGGGGCAATCCCTACAAGGTTGGGCGTGACGGCAGCCGGGCGGAAGTCATCGGCAAGTATCGTGAGTGGGTGCGCCATCAGCCGCACCTCGTGGCCCGCCTGCCGGAGCTACGCGGGAAAACGTTGGGCTGCTGGTGCGCTCCACGTGGTGGCCTGCCGGGCAACCTCCACGGCACGATCTGCCACGGTGAGGTGCTGGCGGCGCTGGCGGACATGCGTGAGGAATAGCGGTGTTGTATATGCGTCTGGACGAGTTTGAGACGTGGCTCTACGACCACGCGTGGAGCCTTGAACGGGTGCGCGGCTCCCACCGCCGCTACCGCCACAGCGTGACGCACTACGCCGTAACCGTGGCGGTGCATGGCGACCGGGAGATACCGGACTACATCGTGCGGCACACGTTGAAGCGTATCGAGCGCATGCGCGGCACACGCGAGGGAGATACGACCGCATGAACAGTGAGCGTAAAGCGACCTATACCGCCTATTCCGCCATCACCCTGCCGCCATGCGACGACGTGCTGCCGGCGGATAGTGGCGTGTCCTGTTGCCCGTTCTGCCACCTGGACGGCGGCGACGGGAACACGGCCTTGATGGCGTCAGGGCTCACCCTGCGGCTACCGGAGCCGGATGGGCGCGAGGTCACGCACCTGTGCTGCGTGGCGCGGCAATATGCGCTGATGAGCATGGGCGCGACGTTCGTGGTCAATGAGGGGAGAGTGCAAGAGCCATGAGGACAACAACAGCGGCAGGCAAAGAGGAAACGTGGGACTATGACCCGCGCAATGGCTATGACGCCATTCGTGTTCATGCGCTCACCGAGTTGCGCATCAACGCCGGGGCGCTGCGCAATCTGGCGCGCGGGCTGCATGACATGATCGCGCTATCGAACTGGCACGGCGTCGAACGCTACCTGCGTGAGATGGAGACGGCCACCGGCACGGCGGCAAGCGCGGCGGAATGGCTACGCGAGTGGGGCGATGAGCCGGAAGCGTGGCAGGAACGGTACGGGGAGACGGAGGGCAAGGTGAACAGCAATGCATGACGAGTGCATCATATGTCAGCGGACACTTGTTGGTCAGAAGCAGCAGACAACTGGCCGATGTCCCACTCACAGCGACGACGCGAGAGCGATACGAGGTTTGCGTTGGAGTAAGATGGCTAGTATTGAGTGTGAGACACTAGCGACACGTACCTACACGGAAGTCACAGTTGAAGACTTCTTGCGTGAGCGTGAACGGGCGCGAGTCGATGGTAACACCAGAGAAGTCGAGCGCCTACAGAATCTAGTGCGGCACGTTCCACTCGCCGAGCGCCCAGATAAACCGGCCATGCCTCAGGAGACGGGTGAACTCAAGCGCGCTGTCAACTTTGCTGCTTCCATGCTGAGGGAAGGCAAAGTGTTCATCGTCGCATCACAGATAGCCGCTAGATACTACCACGTTGACGTGAATGATGTGCGGCGCCTGCTAGCATCAAGGTCGGGTAAACAACATCGCAATAGCCACTGCTAGCAGACACGAGAATAGCCCCCGGTATCCACCATCGGATACCGGGGGCTATTGTCTCTATGTCCACGCGCTGGCTCGCGCGTTATTGTCGCCGGTTGCCGCACATCCTATGCCGCCGCTATCACGCGCTCTGAGCCGCCGCATTCCCGGCGCGATTGCCGCTGGTATACGCGCCGTCCACCCACGCTTTCACCGCCGCTTTCGGCGCGACATAGGAGCGGCCAACACGGCGACCCTTCGACAGCACGGACATCGCCTCGGAGGCGCGGTCATCGCTCACGATAGCACCGTGTTTCGCACGCGCATAGCGTTGCAAATCATCCCGCTTCCACATGCCACTGGGCACGGCCCGAATGCCAGGAGTATTCCGGCGTGACGTGCGGCGATTGCCCCCGCTATTGCCGCCGTCATCAGGGGGGATATCATCGCTCGATACCGCCGCTAGCGAGGCGTCCAATGTCGGGGTATTGGCGTCGTCTATGGGGGGAGTATCGAGTGGGGTCACACGCCCCATTGCCGCCGCGGTCATCTGCCGCATACCCGCCGCTTTCACCGCTCTGAGTTCCGCCTTATGCCGTGCCGCTTGCAGCTCACGCGCCTCACGTTCTTGCCGTTCCTCAGCCGTCTCGATTGCGGTGGCTTTGGTCGGCTCATAGCGGAGCAATCCTGAGAGGATAACCAGCACAACCGCCAGCAGGGAACGCGCCACAATCCATGACGTGCTATCCATGCCGAGCCGGGCTAAAGCGTCCTGTGTCGAGATGCCTAATGCCTGCTGTGTGGCGAACACATTGGAGGCGAGATAGGCCACATAGCCGAGCGCCGCAATCAGGGGGATATACGCCACGCCATGCCAGGGGTGATGACCGCGGAATGCCCGCCCAATCTTCACCGCCGCGCCAATCAATTGACCGTCCACACCCAGGGCTTGACTGATAGCCCAGGCGTACAATAAGGCCGGCGCCGAGGCCAGCAGCTGGCCATCGGTCAACAGGTCTATCAGGCTGATGCCTAAGCCCGCCGTAAGCATCGGCCCTGAGCCAATCGTGATTAATTCCTCAGCCCAGCGGAGTATCGCCCCGATGCCCGCCAGCATCGGCAGTTCCGTTGTCTCGCTCATTGCCATCGTCGCACCTCTCACCGTGCTACTGTTGACGTACTAACCGTGCATGACGTATGATACCGTATAGGTACCAACGGCGTCAAACATCCACGTACACTAACGTATTCAGACGCACAAGTTCAGACGCACCAGCTAGCGTGAGAGGAGCGCAGGTATGCCGCGTAAAGCACCGGCAGGCTATACGCATATTGAGGACGCCGTAGAGAAGTGGGGCAAGTACCGCACATGGTGGTATGAGCAGGTCCGCGACGGGCGTTTGACTGGCTATGAAATTGAGGGCGAGCGCGGCACGTTCCTGAAGGACGGTGAAGCGGCGCCACTGGCAGAGCCAAAGCCGAAGGGGCAGCAACAGAGCGCGGGATAGGGGCAGGCTTCAGGGGACATGAGAGCATCCATCAGTCCGCACTATTCCTAGAGGGAACGGGGGCTTCGGGGGACATGGCGATAGCGACAGAGACGTATCAGTTTACTGAGATGGAGCTAGGGCGGTGGGGCGGCACGGTCCCGGCGGTCTATCTCAAGGGCAACCGCAAAGACCGCTATGTGCTCCACCGCGCCATGTGTGCCCTGCTCGGCGTGGAGCGCAAGCGCCAACTACGCATCGTTCGCGCCAAGTACGGCGCGGCCTTGCGCGTCATCCCGATAGAGACGCCAGCCGGAGTGCGTCCGGCACACTGGATACGCACGGGTGAATGCGCCTTGTGGGTCGGGGGCATCAATCCCGCCCGGTGCAAACTGGCGACACGTGAGAACCTTGAAGCGTTCCAGGCGGACTTCAAGGCTGAGGCGGAACGTCTTCTGTTCGAGGGACCGCGCACGCCGGCATCCAGGCGCGGCATGTTCGCGCACAGCGAGCGCATGGAGTACGTGTTCTCGTGCCTCTACTGCGGTGGGGGCCATCGCATCATTGCGCGGAATGGAGAGGTGACGCTGGAACGATACGAGTGCTGATGCACAGGACTGGCGGACATTGCGCCAGGTAGCAAAAATGACCGCGAAATATCCATCCAGATTGCCCGCAATCCCTGTTACTTTTGCACGGTTATATACGTATAATACTATAGAGATGCACGATAGGAGCATCCACGAGGCGAGACCGAGCGAGACGAGAGCGACGGAGAGAGGCAAGACGAGATGACGACATACACAGTGGGTCAGGCGCTTGAGGCGGCGGCGGCGGCGGCGGCGGGTGCTACGGATGACCTCTACATCCGCTTTGACGAGTGTGAGTATGCAGCCGGCGACGCGCTGCCATGCAGTCGCGTGTGGATTGATGGCGACCCGACAGACGAGTATCTGCCCGGCACATCAGCCTTGCGGCTCGATTACACCTACGCTCAGCGGACGCGAGACTATCTGCGCTACTTCGGCCATGTCTACCCCGTGTGCGGCGATGGCGGTCTCTACGGTGAGGATGTCGGCGAAGCGATTGTGCGTCATGCCACCGTCGTGTGCAAGCTGCTGACGATGGTCCAAGGCTAGGCGAGACAGACGGCGGAGCGGTGGTGAGCCGCTCCGCGACGGAGGGCACACGGAGGGCACGACACATGGACATGCAGGCAACGAAGCAAGAGACGGCGGACATCATGTACATCATCGGGCGTATCTTTGCCCGCCTAGAGGCGGGTGGGGCGTTTGCGCCGGATGACCAGCCGCGCCAGTACACGCTCGTGAGCGGCAATCCGGCGCGGCATCTCCCGCCGCTGGTGGCGCGCCTTATCGAGCGCGGCAAGGGCGATATGCTAGCGGACCTCATGGCACAGATACCAACCGAGACACTGCCGGGCATGGTGAGCGGTGCGGGGCTGTCCGCCTTTGGCCTGGGCTACTACCATCAAAAAGCGCAGGACCGCCCGCGTGAGGGGGGCCGCCCCGCGGTCTATGACGAGCCACGTACCCGCGTCTACCTCAGCCTGACCGACCGCCTGCTGGCGGCGCTAGACAAGCGCGCGCGGGCGCGGGATGGCGGCAACCGCACGGCGGCTATCGAGCGGCTGCTCCGGGAGGCGCTGGGCCTGCCGCCGCTCACCGAGCGGTAGCGCCATCTCTCAGGCAACAAAAAAAGCGGCCAGCCCGATGAAGGCTGGCCGTTGTGCGTCTACGTAGGTTGTGGATGCGCCGTTAGCTGGCGGCGGGGCCGTAGACGTGTGTTCTCGGTGTACTTTGGGGATGACAGCAGAAGAGTAGCCCGCCACACACGACGAAACGCCCCGGACGAGCCGCTGATGCGACCATGCCGGGGCGTTGCTGTGTCCTATGGATGCGTGTCTTATAGGCCGCTGTATACGACGACGTGGCGCAGTGATGGCTACTTCGCGGCGGGCGCGTCCACTGGCGCTGGCGTGGGCGCAACGGCCGCTGACGGGCCGCTCACGATGCTGAACACGACGTGCGAGCCAACGGACTGGCCCGCCGCGACGAGCAGGTAGGAGAGCCAGTTGGCGGGGGTGAAGGTGCCAGCGGTGGCGGCCATCGCGCACACGACGGCGACGTTGAGCAGCACGTTGATGAGCCGCAACGTCGGGTCATGCAGTTTGCTCGTGGGCGCGAAAGCGGGCACGGATTCCATGAACGGCTTGACCAGTTGCAAAGCCATCGTGACGAGCGTTGTCGCCGTCACACTGTCTGAGATGCTTGGCATAGCGGGTGGGTTCTCCTCTGTGGTGCGGGTGGCGTGGAGTGCGCTGATGCGTCACCGATGCTGCTGATAGTGGGCGGCGTAGGCACGCCAGAAGGATGACGTGGCGGCCATCTCGACGCCGCGCCAGTGCCGCCAGAGCCAGCGCAGCGGCATCATCATCCCGCCACTTTCAGCGCGGCGGCGAGCGCCGCAATCGCGGTCGTGGCGGCGTTGGTATTCTGCTGTTGCTGGAGTTGGGCTTGCAGCGCGGCGATCTGCTGCGTGAGCGACGCCACCTGAGCCGTGAGGTCGCCCACCCGCGTCTGTGCGGCGGCGAGCGCGGCGGCGTCGCCTTGCAGCGTCAGGTTCTTGCGGGTCAGGTCGCTAATCGTCGCATCCTGGCTCGCGCTTCTGGCGATCCACGCCGCCAACTCCTGCCCGGTCCACATCTCATACACGTCGCGTGTGAGCGTGTAGCCGAGCGCCCGGTCGCGGAAGATTTGCCGGTCGCCCGCGCCAATTGTCGGATTGCCCAGCTCGATAGACGGCAGCCCGACCGACGCGTCCACCGGCCAGTTCCACGCCGGCCAGCCGCCGGGGTAGCCGAGCACGTGCAGACGGAAGCCGAGCGCGACGGTGAGGCCATTGGGTGCGGTGAGGGTTGTGCCGTCGTCTTTCCAGCCGGTTGGAACCATCGTTGCGCCTCCTGACGGTGGGGGTGGTGGGGGTGTGCTGCCACCGGGATTGACCACGGCGGCGATCTGTTGGACAACGTTGTGATTGCCCGTGGCGAGGCCGTACTCCCAGAGCCAGACGCCATCGTGGCCGCGACTCATCGCCGTGCGGGCCGCCTGAACCGGATCATTCGGCCCCGGCCATGCCTCTGGCAAGTTGAGCGCAGGCTGCATCGCCAGGCCGGACGGGTACTGCCCCTCATCATTGACGAGCACGGTATCGTATTCCTGTGGCACCCAGACATTGACGCGGCCGCGTAGCGCCGCAATCACGCCGGACCAGCCTTGTGTCGCCGGGTTGCCCCAGGTCGTGAGGTAGAGGATGCCCTTGACCGGCGCGAGGGCCGCATTCCACGTCTGTGCCCAGCCCACCTGTCCGTTCCACTCCACCTCCATATCCACCATCGCCGCGCCGTCCGGGCGGAGCTGCATCAACTGTTTGCAGACGGCAATCTCCTGGCCGAGCGCCCCGAACTTGTTGCCGTAGCTGTACTGATACGGCAGCATATCAAGCCCGCCAGCGAGACAGGCGTTGCGTACCGCGGCCAGCCCACCCTGGCTGGCGTACCAGACCACTGAGCCGTCGGCGCACTTGACGGCCATCTCCGTACAGCCGAGGCTCTTGCTGAGCCGTGCCGCCGCCGTGAACTGCGCGAGCGACCAATTCACCGTCTCCGCGCCCAGGAACATCCCTACGGTTTTCTGTGCCATCTGCTACCGTGTCTCCTCTCACGCCATGCGCCGCTCGCCACACACACATACGCGCGCGCAGCGACCGGCTGGAACACCGTCCACGAGTTTCGCCGTACCGGGCATATTCACCCGAAACTGGCCGCAAAAGGTATTGACAAGTCTATACGCTATCCGTTATAATAGAAGTGAAGATACATGATAATGATGTAACGACAAAGGGGTGAGACGAGATGGCACAGGTCAAGACACTCATGCAGCGAGCGACGCCGTTGATGCTGGCGCAGGCGCAGTGGTTGGTGCTGGCGCTCGACGCGGACCCGAAGCGCACGGTGGAGGCGGTCACGCCATCCGGCGCGGTGATCGCCACGATTGCGGACCTGGGTGAGGACATGCAGGTGGCGGCGATGGGATTGACGTTCTACGCCAATGGCGAGCACGCCGTCCTCTGCGCCCTTACCCGGTTCGGCTATCGCGAGTTCACGTTCCGGGTAGCGTAGCGAGCACAGGACGCGAGCGGGTGGCAGGGACGCCACGTTCGATGCCGTGAGACGGTGGCATAGCACAGAGGGAGAGACGGTTATGGCAACACCATTCATGCTGACCTGGCAGCACGTGGAGAACGCGAAGCAACTCATGACTGCACTGGCGGTCGTGGAGGCGATGGGCAATCGTGACACGGCAGACCTGACGTTGCGTTATGCACGCACGACCGCGCAGACGCTCACGGTTGAGGACAACCGCCCGACCAGCGCAGTGGAGTTGCTCGCGCTCAAGGCGCAGAGCGCGGCGCATGGTGATCGGGCCGACCGGGCGCTTGTGATGACCTTCCTGGCCGCACTCGCTATGGAGTTGGGGCTGGAGCCGGACGAGACAGCACGGCAGGAAGCGGCGGCGCTCATCACGCGTGCGCGGCGCTAGGCCGGCTGGCTGGACTTTTAGTGCGTCCCGGTAGCGCGTCCCACAGAGTACACTCCCGCGCCGTCTGGAACACGGCGCGGGAGCGCGTCACACGACCGACCCTTGGGTTAGAAAGGACTGGTAACGCGGTCATGGACACGTTCGATTCTAGCACAGCACGCGAGACACTGGACGGCGTGGCACAGGTTGCCCGCGCCTCCGCGCATGACTTCGGCAACGGCGTGCTCGCCAGCTTCGCGGCGCTGCTCATCCTGGCAACGCTCAGTAGCGTGGGCGTCCTGACGTTCATCTCCACGCGCACACCGTCCGTGCCAGTGCCAGTGGCGGCGCACGCGGCAGCGCCTCCACAGGCGATTACGAGCGGCCACACGCCGGTCGCGCACGGTGAGGCGGCGTTCGTCGCGGCGGCGCTGCCCTACGCGCGCCAGGTCGCGCCGCGCATCCACTGGCCCGTCTCGCTGATCCTCGCGCAATGGCTCGTGGAGACGGGTCAGCAACTGCCCACCGCGTTCGGCTACAATCTCGGTAACGTGCGCGGCTATCCCGGCTGTCCGCTGGTCCACACGGCCAGCAACGGCGACTTCTGCTATGCCGCTACCGTCGAGGAAGGCATCAGGGAGTACGTCGGCACGGTAGGGAATGGCTACTATGCCCGTGTCTCACCGGCAGCGGCGGCAGGCTACGCGCATGGCGGCATCATCGGTGGAGCGCGTGCGGCGGCGTATGCGCTGGGCGCGTCTCCGTGGGACGCGGGCCACTATGATCGTGGCGGTGGGCCGGGGAGCCTACTCATAGCGACGCTCGACCGGTACGACCTGTACCAGTATGACCGGTGATAGAGGCCATCAATGACGAGCGGGCGGGGGAATGTTCCCCCGCCCGCTTCGCTATGTTGTCGTGTGCGCCGCACCACTACACGTAGATGAAGCTGACGCCGCCGCCCGTGAACACGTAGCGATAGTCCACGCGCCCGAAGCCGCCGCCGATGGCGCTCCACGCGAAGTCGCTTTCCGAGATGAGCAGCCAGCCGTTGGCGTAGACCGCCTCCACGATGGCGACGTGGCCGAGCGCGCCCGCGCCCTGCGCATACGGCGCGAAGACGACGACCGCGCCGACCCGCGCCGTGTAGCCCGTCGCCAGACCACGTGCGCGAGCGGCAGCCGTCCAGTCGAGCGCGTTGCCCAGGCCCGCGAGCCGTGCGCCGTAGCGGTAGAGCGGCCAGCTCGTACACCAGCCCCACGTCCCGGCATTGGCGGCGCTGCGTGGCTCCGCGAAGGACGCGATCCCCGGCACGACCCACGACCCGATGCCGCGCCCGGCTGGCGGCGCACTGACTGGCCCGCTGTAGCTGCCGCTCGCCTTCGCCGGTGCTACCGGATGCGCCGCCGGATGCGCCGTAGCGGCGCGTGGAGGTAGCGCGACGTGGCGGGTGAGCGGGCGCATCCGGCGCTGCGCTATCCGTGGCAGGATGTGCGCCGCCGCGATGTGCGGGACGGACGCGTGGCGCGTCGTGGTGGGCGCGTTGTGCGCGTGGGCGCTGGCGCTGGGGGCCGCGCTCAGTGGGGCGAACGCCGCGCCGGCCAGCGCCACGAGTGAGCCGACGAGCGCCGCCCGCCGCAGGGTGGAACGCGCACGGGCGGTCAAACTCAGGCTCAAGCTCAGGCTTGGACTGAGCGCGAGTGTTGGCGAGGATATGGTAAGCATCAGCACGAACGGGGTCTCCTCTACTACGTGCCGCACCGGCAGCGCACTGGTGCACTGGTGCATCGTCTGCGTATCTCCGTGCGGCGCGTGTCCTGTCCTGCGCTGATGTCCTCGCCTCTCCTTTCCGCTGGCCCGCACGGCGCTCCAAAGGTGGATCATCGTTACAACGATGTCACGTAACAACGTCACCACTATAACAGCACGGCGGGGCAGGCGGTCAAACCTCCTGGGGTAATAGTCCTATCGGTATCTGGCATCAGGCGGCTATCGCGCCAGCAGTGGTTGCGATAGCCGCCACGCTGTGCAGGCAGGGGCCGAGCGCATGGGCCAGATCATTTGGAGAGACGAGCTGCGGCGCGGTGTAGAAGGCATCGGGTAGCCACTGCGCACCGGCCACGATCAGCGCGAGCGTACACAGGTGGCTGCAATCATAGCGCGACGGCTGTACCAGGAACGGCGTGCGGGTGCCCGGCAGGATCGCCTTCACGGCGTCGGCGGCAAGGTCGAGGAAGCCGTAGCCGCTGCCCACGCGCCGCGAGAGGAAGCCGAGCGCATAGGCCAGCCGCGCCGGCTCCAGCGTCGCGCCCGTGGCAAGGATGGCCGCGTAGTCCGTGCGCAGCGGCACACGCCGCACGCCGTGGCCCGCCGCTTCCACCATCTCCTGCGGGCCGGTGACAATCGCGCTGTGCGTGTATGGGCCGTTGGTGACGCGCTGAATAATGCGGTCGTCCCAATTACTTCCAGAAAAGAGAAGGATATCGCCGGGGACGGGCGCGATAGGAGGTGTCGTCATAACGGCATGCTCCGCTTCGTGTAGCGGCCAGTCGTGGGGTCGCGCCGTGGCTGTCCGGTGCCCGCGCCTGCGCCTGCGCCGGTGGTCATGAGGCGTTGCAGCATCGCGGTCTGCTTCAGCAGTTCCGCGTCCTGTGCGTCGAGGTGGCGCATCATTTGCTCGATGTCGTGGAAGCTGTGCTGGCTCGTGGCAAACATCTCGTCGGCTTGCAGCTCCTGATGCCGCGACAGCACGTTCTGCCCGACCGAGAGAATCGGCAGCAGCACCAGTTGCAGGAAGTAGGAGGAGATCGAGCCAAAGAGCGCCGCCAGGAAGGCGTTGCCCGTGAACACGCCGATCAGCGAGCCAATGCCGATAGCCGCGAACAGGTACGCCGTCTGCATTGTCCCAACGTTTCTGGTCAGCAGCACGGCGACGCGAGTGTTGAAACTGGCGCTCTGTGCGTGCTCGGCCTGCTGGATGGTGTTGATGTTGCGCGGCGTATGCGCGTGCGGCGCGTGGGTGTAGAGGGGCTTGCTGCTGTGGCTGCTGTTCATGCTCATGCGGCGCTTCCTGTGGGTGCGGTCTGCTTGGGGCGGCGTGGGCGTGGGCGTGGGGATGGGGATGGGGATGGGGAGGAAGCGCGGCCCCGCACGGGTTTGGCAGCGGCGGGAGGAGTAGCCGTCGCTGTCGCGGGTCCGGTGCTATCGGGCGCGGGCGCGGGCGCGGGCTCCATGCCCGCCGCCTGCATGATCTGGTCGTCCCGCGCTCTCACCTGCGTGGCATCGCGGGTGGTGGCGGCGATCAGATAGCCGTCCAGCAGATATTTCTGCACGGCGAATTGCGCGGGCAGCAGGTGATGAATGCCATGCTCCACGGAGCGGTGATGTGTTGAGCAGAGCACCTTGAGGTTCGCAGGGCTGTCCACGAACTGCATCAGCGTGACGCGGTTGTAGACGCTCGGAAAATCCCGATGCACTTTCAGGGGGTCACAGGCATTGGCGAAGCTGCGCTCTATCGGCCAGTGGTGTGTCTCCAGCGCCGTCGCCTTCCAGACGTTCACTTGCGGGTCGTGCAACGTGTCCACAGTGACGCCGCACACGTCGCACGGCGCTTTCTTTTCGTACACCAGAAAGTGGTGCGCGGCGGCATACTCTGGCGTCTCCTCACGGGGAGGATGTGGCGGCGTCTCGGAGATGACCGCCACATCCTCCCTTGTCTCGTGAACGTGCGCCAGCGTCGGGCTTGGCGCGGCGGTCGGCTTCCTCCTCGTCGTTGGTGCCGTCGTCGTTGGTGTCGTCGTTGGTGCCGTCGTTGGTGCCGTCGTCGTTGGTGCCGTCGTGCGTGGCATGCGCGCGTCTCCTATTGCCCCGGCAGCTTGACGAGCCACGGCACGGGGTCAGCCGGAAGCACGCCGCCGCCCGCAAACGTGGCTTTGGCGATCAGCACGTATTGCCCCGGCTCGGCACAGTCGGCCGTCGCCCACGCATACTGCGCCTGGCCCAGCGAGCCGTTGACGACGGTAAAGGTGCCCGCGCCCGCCAGGACCACGCCCGTTGTCACGTTGACGATCAGCAGCGAGAGCGTGGCCCCCGTCAGGTTGACCGGACTGCCGTTGTCGTACGTCCACGTCGGTGTCCACACGGGCAACGTCTGCCCGACTTGCCACGGTGAAATCATGGGGCGCTCCTAAGGCTCCTGGTGAACGGCGAGGTCGCGGCCGTTGCCATCGCGCACGCGCAGTCGCCCCGTGCCGTCGCGTGTATGCAGCGTCGCTGTCCCATCGCGCACGCGCAGGAGCGTGGAGATCGTCGGCGTCGTGATGCCAGCGATGAGGGTGGCGCTGAGCGTGTCCGTGTTCGTCTCCACATCGGCGGGTGAGACGACCCACGCCAGCGTGCCGTGCAGGGTATCGGTGGGCGTATTGCCATCACCGGGCGGTGCCCAGACGAGGGCGCAGAGCAGCGCCTCGGCGGGCGTCACGCCGTCGCCTATGGGGAGCCACGTGAGCGCCGCTGCCTGTGTGTCCGTGTTGACGGCGGTATCCGGCGTGGACGGCCAGGAATAGACGGCCCGCCCTGTGTCGCTGTTCGCCTCCACGTCAGCCAGCGGTGTCCACGTGAGCACGCTGCTCACCCAGGCGTCGCTCGTGCTCTGCGCGTCACCCGTTGCGTTCCAGACGAGGTTGCCGTTGAGCGTGGCCGTCCAGGCGTCGGCATGCTGCTGGCTGTCCGCCGCAGTGACCGTCCAGACCAGCGTATCGCTCGCGGAGCCGTCACTGTTTATCTGCGCATCGGCGGTAACGGCGGGCGTGAGCGTGTAGGCCGCGCTATCGCGTTGTTGCTGGCTATCGCTCGCACTCCATGAGAGCGCCCCCAGCACCGCCGTCCAGCCGTCCGTATTGGCCTGGCTGTCGGCTGGTGCCGGTGGTATCCAGACGAGGGTATCCGCACGGGTGTCGGCGTTGCTCTGGCGGTCCACAAACGACGGGGTGAGCGTGATTGTCGCCGCCGCGCCACCGTCCGTGCTGGCTTGCGTATCAGCGGGCAGCACCGGCACGTAGGCGACGGGGCCAAGCGCGTCGTGCGCTGTTTGCGTATCTGCGAAGGTCGAGGTCAGTGTCGCCGCCGCCGTGGGGTCGCTGTTGCTCTGGCGGTCGCTCCCGTTCCACGAGAGGCCGCCGCTCCCACTGGCCGCCGCGAACGATGCCTGCACGCCGATGTTGTTGGCGCTCAGCGTGCTCGTCATCGTCGGCGAGTAGGTGCCCGTCGCGGTCAGGATCCGGTCCTCCCAGCCGGAGGTGGCGCCATTCTGCTGCTGGTCACGCAGCGTCATGCTCGCGCCAGCCGCGAGCGTCGCCGTGCCGTCCCAGACGCCGGCCATGATGAGCAGCTCGCTGGCCTGCGTCGTCGTGATGCTGAGTGCGCTGGCGCTCGTGCCGTTGCCAAACGTGCCGTTGACCTGGTCCAGCACACTCGCCGTGGCGAGGCCGCTATACTCCGCCACGAAAACGGTGAACGTGAACGTGTTGCTGGCACGCTGGAAGGTGAACGTGGTCGCGCCGCCGGCGCTGTTGGCGGCATAGGCGATGGCGAGCGTCGTGCCGCTATTGGTGTTGCCGACGCTCTTCGCCAGGCTCCAGCCGGAGGGCAGGGTGAACGTCTCGGTGGCGGTGGCGTCGCTCTCCAGCACCGCCACGAGCAGGTTGCCCGCCGTCGTGGCCGCGGGCAGCGTGACCGTCAGCGAGGTCGCGGAGTTGCCGCCCTTGCCGCCCTGCACGAACGTGATGGCCATCGCCCGTCACCGCCTACCGCCACCGGCACGCACCGGTTGCCGGATGAACTGAGAGGCCCCGGCCTGCTGGCCAGGGGAGTTGTCACCCACCTACCAGCAGGAGCGCGCCGCTGGCTGGCGGCAGTGGTTGTGGGGCACGATACGCCGCAACGACCAGCCGCCTCATTGCTGATCGGTATAGACCACGTTGACGCCGGTGGAGCCGTTGACGAGCAGCGGGGAGCGGGTCTGGTGCGCCGCCGTCGTGCCCGCCGCGATGGTGGCGGCGTTGGCGACCCACAGGTCGGTATAGCCGCCTGCGGGTGCGCCCGCGTTGGCCGGGAAGTTGTACGTCACCTGCACCTGCCGGTTGCCCGCGCCCGCGCCGCTGTACGCGAACGCGCCCGACGTGAGTGCGCCGCTGTCGTAGCCGCTGGTCACAGACGACGGGTTATCGCTCGTGGTGGGGTTCGGCACGACCCAATCATTGGCGCTGTGCGTCTTGGTGGTGGCGCTGCACACGATGCTGGTGCTGGTGGAGCCGGAGCCGACCGTTACCGTCTCGGCGTTGGTGGAGCCGTAGCCCAGCGTGATGGACATGCCGTTGGTGAAATTGGTGCCGCCGGAGACGACCGGGATGGCCGTCACGCCGGTGCTGCTCATCGCCGTCGAGACTTGCGCCGTCTTGGCGTCGGCGGAGAGTTGCAGGTGGTTGAAGGGGATGCCGGTTGGCGACGCGGAGCCGATGATTTTCTCCATCGTCAACGCCCCATTGTCGGTCAGCACGTTGACGGAGACGAGCCGTTCGAGGATGCCGAGTGGCCGCGCCTCACGCCAGAAGGCGGCACGGCGGGCACGCTCTGAGACGCCGGCAAAGCGCCGCAGCGTCCACGTCCACACGTCGCCCGCGTCCTCGCGGTCGTAGGCGATCAGGTCATGCGTCCAGATGCCGGCGTGCGAGCGGGCGTGCGCGCCGTCGTGCGTCTGCACTGCCGCCAGCACATCCGGGTAGTCACGCACGTCAAAGGCGACAAGGTGCTGGTTGCGATCTACATGAGCGACGCCAGGCAGGGCGTCTACCGCATAGCCGTGCTGATGGAACTGCGGGATCGCCACGACGGTGCGGGCGATAGGCAGCGCGGTTGGCCCCGCGGCGGGCCGATGGATGACGGACAACGACATGGTGGGTTCTCCTCCACGAACGGGTGAGGCGACGACGGTGAGGCGACGACGGTGAGGCGACGACGGTGAGACGACGACAATGCGACGGCTGTGCGATGCGAGATGCGCGTGAGAGACGTGAGATGTGTGTGTGTGCGCTAGCGCGGCAGGTGCGTGATAATCACGGCGCTGATGATGCCGACGACGAGGCCAATAGCGGAGTACAGCAGCGCGTAGAGTTGCTGGCGCTGCCACGTGATGGTGCGCTCGTCCTGCTCTTTGCGGTCATTCGAGACGGCGGCGGCGGCCTCCTTGCCAACGGCGATATTGTCCTTCATCGCCGCCACCACCGTCGCGTTGATCTGCGCTTGCAGCGTGGCTTGCCGTTCCGCCGCCGCCCGCGTCTCCGCCAGCCGGTACTCCTCCAGCATCGCCAGTCGCGTATCATGGTTGGCCGCCTGTGCCCGCAGGCCGGTATGGATTTCCGAGAGTTCGCGGCGCGGCACATACGCGTCTGGCATCGTGTCGCGGAACTGTTCAAACGCGCGGGTAATCGAGGCGATCTGCTGGCCGAGGTCCACCTTCACGCTTTCAATCGCGATGAGCAGAGACGACTGGTTCAAGGACGTTTGCTGTTGCTGTTGCTGTTGCGACATGCTGGCACGGTTCCCTCTGTCGTGTCGGCGTGGCGGCGAAATAGACGCAGGAGTTGACGTTGATGTTGATGGTGGCGACATAGGCGCGCTTATCCTTCCGGCTGCTCTGGCGGCTCAGGCTCAGGCTGCGGTGTGGGTGTGGGTGCAACGGCGTTGTGCGCGTCTTGCCGCACCAGTTGCAGGTGGTCAATATCGAGCTGCCACGCCTCGCCGCGCAGGGGATGGATGCGTGGGTACTGCGACGCCAGCCAGAACGTCAGCGCCTCTTGCTCGTGCTGCCACTCCACCCGTGCCAGCATCAGCCGCGCCTGCGCTTCCTCCACCGCTCGCTGTTTGGCGGCGATGATGCCCATGCGCTGCCGTGCTTCGTCAAGGTGTTCCGGTTTGAAGGGCAGCCGCAGCAGCGGCGCTTTCGCCTTCCTCGCCATCGTCGTGTTCGTCCTCTCTCCGCTGTATGGAGTGCCATTGGGCATCACCACACCCGCTTGACGCCGCCCGTGCCGTTGGGCACCCAGACGCCCGCCACCTGCGCCACGCCGCTGCCGGTGCCGTACCAGACGGCCACGATGCTATGCACCGCGCCGGAGCCGGTCGCGTCGCCGTAGTAGATTTGCCCCGCCGTGAAACTGGATGAGGCGCTCCCGGCGGGGTTCGTGACCACAACCGTGCTCGCGCCACCCGCGCCCGATGGCACCGTCGCCGTGATCTGCGTATCCGAGTTGACGGTGTAGGCCGCATTGATACCGTTGATGGTGACGCCGCTTGCGCCGCTCACGTGCAGGAACGCCGTGCCGGTGATGGTGACGTTCGTTCCGGGGGGCGCGACGCTTGGTGAGACGCCGCTGATAGTTGGCGCGGCGAGCGGGTTGTAGTTGAGATAGGCGGCCAGCACACCCATGCCACCGCTAGCGGTGCCGACGGTCGAGAAGTTGCCATCGGACGTGTTGCCAAAGCGTGTCGCGCCACTGCTCGCGCCCTGCATGGTAATCGCGCCAGAGGATGAGTAGCAGCCAATCCAGATCACCGTTCCGGCTGGCAGGTACAGGTCGGACGAGATGCCCGCGCCGCCGTTGTTGGCGAGGCTGCCCTGATAGTTCCACGCCGCGCTGGCCGGCAGCGTAAAGGTGGAGGAGCCGCGTACCAGCCACGTGCCGGGGTTGCCGCCACTATCCTGCCAGACGTAGAGCCGCCCGGCGGGCGTGCCGCCGTCGCCGCCGGTATAGGCATTGAGGCCCGTCACGAGGATGCCCGGCGACGGCACCGTGTATGACCCGCCCGCCACGTCGCCCCACGAACCGGAGATGACGTAGGTGAAGCCGGTGGTTGCGTTGCCGAGTGTTGCCATACAGGGTGTGTCCTACGTCACTATCGTCACTATTCGCCGGTCGTTCGTAACATTTCAGGCATACAAGCGTTATAATAGGTAAGAGATGTTTGTTTGGTGTTGGTGTGTTGGGGGCAGAATGGAGACGTGACGCGATGAAGACGATGCGACAGGTAGTGCGCGTGACGGCGACGCGCCTGCGGCGTATGGCGGTGCATGCGGGCGGCATGCTGGGACTGGCGGCGTTCGTGGTGGTGTTTGCCATCGTGCTGCTGGCCGCGCCGGGATACCGGACGCAGGCCAATCACCCGCCAGTGAGTGACGCGGCGGCGCTGGCGACCAGTACCGCGCCCGCCGTCATGCCACACACGAGTGTGGCTCGTGTGGCGGCACAGGTGCGTGCGCCGCAGCAATCAACCGCGACGGTAGCGCCAGCAGCCGCGCCAACCGTCGCGCCGCAGGTGGTCTACGCGCCACAGACCGGTAGCACACCCGTTCCGACCGCGACCGATACGCCGCAACCTGCCCCCACCGCGACGGCGACCGTTGCCCCTTCCCCCGCGCCAACGGCGACCGCGACGGCAACGGCGACCCCCACACCCGCGCCGACATGGCACACGATGGGCACGTGGAGCGGCAGCACCGGTCAGACGCTCGCGACGATTGCGCTGCAAGGCACCGTGCGGCTGGACTGGACCTGTGCGCTTGGCGCGCCCAATCCCGCGACGTGGGACTTCCAGTACAGCTTCGCCAACATGCAGGCGGCAGGCATCGTCTCGTGCAACGCCACGCCCACCGGCAGCCAGATCGTGCAGGACACGACCAATGCGAGTAGCACGGCACTCACCATCATCGAAGATAACGGCACGATGGGGAACTGGACCGTGACGGTCGAGGAACTGTACTAGGCACGAACTCAACTCAGTTGGACGAAGATTTCATTGGCGGCGAGCGCAGACGGCGTACCCGTGCCATAACTGATGATGGTCTGCCCCGCGCTGTGCGAGCCGGTAACGGCGACCTCACCGCCCGCATCGAAGAAGTGTCCATTCTGGTCAATGTGTGCTGCCGCATTCTTGGTGTAGAAGTATATCCACCCCCCGGTGGTATTCTGGAGTTGCATGTCTATCGTGCCATTATTGCTGCCGGGATTACCTGCCTTGATAAAGACTCCGAAACCAGCGTCGCCATTTAGTGGCGTGCCATCAAGGACAAGGCCGCCGACTCCTGTACTTGATGCAAAGTAACCATTGCTATCTACCCAGGAAAGCGCACTACCCACACGACCACCCGCACTAAATGAAGTGCTCACGGCCACCGTCGTGAACGCCGGGTTGGCGGCGTTGTTCAACGCCGCTAGGTTAGAATTGACATCAGCCGAGCGGATTTGCGTAGACGGGCTGAATGTGATTATTACCGCTCCCATGCCCATGCGGTGTTACCCTCGCTTCTGCGTACGTGTGCGCTTCTTGGCAGGTTCAGGTGTCGGCTCGACTGGCTCAGGCGTCGCAGGAACCGGGACGTGCTTGTGCGGCCACAGGCGGTAGTGTTCGCGGGCGGTGAGCGCGGCGCGGAACAGCGGCAGGTGCGTGATGGGATGCAGGTCGCACAGGTCGCTGGCGTTCATGTAGAGCGTGTGCGGCTCCACGTTGGGATGCCCCGCATGCTTGATGGTGACGGTCAGCAGCATCGCCCCGCCCGGCTCACGCGTGATTGGGTGGCATTCCTCTGGCCCGACTCGGAAATGCGCGTCTTTGCGCACGGCGTCCACGATGACCTGCCGCACGTTGCCGTTCGCCCCGAAGTGCTCGCTCAGCGCCTGCGGAAAGATGCGCCCTTCGCTCGTGGACGCGAGGATGAGCGCGTGGGCGGCGGGCGTGACCGTGACCGGCACGCGCCGCACCGTCACCTCCTCCAACGTGCACTGCTTGCCAGCGGGCGCTCCCCACACTCGTTGCATCGCACTCTGCCGGGGCACCAGCCCGCGCTCCTGCGCCGAGCGCACGGCGTCCCGGTGGCGCGTGCGCTCGGCACGTTGCTGCGCGGGCGTGAGGGGCGCGGGCGTGAGGGGCGCGGGCGTGAGGGGCGCGGGCGTGAGGGGCGCGGGCACGCCCGGTTCAAGGGACGTATCAGACGACGACGCGAACGACGACGCGAACGACGACGACATGGCGACCACCTCACTGCCCTAGCGTAAAATCCTGCAACTGCGATTGCAGGGTGACGAGCGCGACATCCTGGTTCGGGGCCAGCGACGCGATCTCCAGGTCCACGTAGTCAAAGGCGTAGCTGACACTGACGATCACGACGACCTGATCGAGCGCCGCGCCAGGGGAGTAGTCCCAATAAGCGGTATCCCACTGGCTCACGTCCCACAGCGTGCTGCTGACCTGAACGTCGGGGTCTACGATCTGGCAGGAGTCACCCGGCAGAATCGTCTCAATGTCGTAGCCAATGCCGGTCTGCGTGTCCCCACGATAGTCCACGATGCGGAGCTTCGTGCGAATGAGCACGCGGTCATAGTTGTTGAGTAGCGCCTGCGCGATGATCGCCGCTGTCGCCTGATCAGTGACGCGGTTGTCGACCACCTGGATCTTGCGCGGGCCAAATGTGCTCAGGTCGGTCCCCTGTGCGATGGCCGCGACCCAAATGGTTACCCGCGTCTGCGCGGCGTACGCGGCGTTGGCGGTGAACGAGTTCACACTTACGCTGGTCGCGTTCTGGCTGGCGGCGGCGGAGACGGTCACGGTTTGGACCGGCGCGCCGCTGGCGTTGATGATCAACGTCTGCCCGACCGCCAGTGCGCACGGCAGCGGTGTGACCGCCAGCGACGTGTAGTTGGTGCCGTTCGCCAGGCCGGTCGTGAGTGCGGTGGCAAGGCCGTTGCCAATGCACTGCGCGATGTTTCTGAGCGTTGTCCAGTCCTTGCGGTACTGCGGCGCGGTAATGTGCTGGCCGATGACGAACTGGTGCTGCGCCGTCGTGGGCGACACATTGAGCACCGCCGTCTTGTCAGCGTTGGTGCGGTAGAACCAGTTGGCGGGCAGCATTTGAATGATCGTGTCGAAGATGCTTTTGAGCGATTGGCTCGCGAACGTATACGCCGCGTTATTGCCACTGGTGGTCGGATTGCCGCTGGCGAGCGTGAGTGGGCTGGCGTACGGTAGGCTCGTCAGCGGGTCGCTGTTGGCAAACCACCAGTTGAACATGGTAATGGGGTCCACGTAGCTGGCGCGGACGTTGGGTGTGGCAAACGACTGCTGACCAATCAAGCCCTGGTCGCCGAGCACGGCATCGAATGGCGTAATGGTGACCGTCAGGCTCTCCTCGCCGTTCTCACTGATCTGCGGCTCATAGCTATCAATCACACCCTGAAACTTGAGCAGCCCCGTCACCGGTAGCCCGGACCCGAACAGCCAGTATTGGACGATGTTGCCCTGTGCGATGGTGCCCCGGTTGGAGCCGACACCCGCCTCATCGAAGTTGTCGAAGCCGCGCGGCAACTGCACACGGAGCGGCTGCGTCGCGCTATTGATGGCGAACTTGATGCCGGAGAGCAGTGGCGCGTCACGCCACACGTCAATGAACCGCATGCGCGCATCAAACACCAGCACCATCTGTTGCTTGTACACCAGCGGACTGGCGCTCGAGGGAGTACCGGCCATGTTCTGTCCACTTCCGTACCACGCGGCACACGGAGTAGTTAGCTGAGCCAGCGCGGCGTCCACGTCAGTTGCACGGTGACGAGCGGCTGCGTGGTGGCGATCACTTGCAGGTTGAGGGTCGTGGTGTTTGGCTCCACGACCGGGAACATGCCATTGAAAGCGATGGGCGTGTTGGGCGCCCAACTCCCGATGACCGTGAACCCGTTGGCGGACGTCGGGTCGCAGTCAATCGTGATTGTCGTCCCTGGCGCGAACGACGTGCCGAGCGACAAGACTTGCAGCACCATGCCATCAGGGTTCTGTGTGAGTGTGAAGCCCGTAATGTTTACGCTGGCGTAGTTCACACTCGTCGCGCCAGCGGGGAAGTTGCCGGATGCGCTCGTGGTAAACGTGGTGACGTTGAGCGTTGTCGCGCCCGCCGCCGCGCCAGTGGCGATGGTCACCGTCTGGGTCTGCGTCCCACGCGCGGGATCGACGTAGGTGAGGACGAACTGCTGGCCCGCGTAGACCGCCTGCGGCAAGCCGGCCGCGAGCGGTATCTGTGCGTAACTGGTACTGGAGGTAAACGTGACCGAGCGAATGGTGTCGCCGCTGGTGTGCGCCTTCGTGAGCGCCCCGCCGTTGTAGGTCGAGGCGACCGTGAGGGTATACGGTCCCGTCCCGGTCGCCGGGAGGTTGAAGGTCGCCGCCTCCTGGTTCCCCGTGCCGGGGGATACGTCTAGTGTCACGGTGCCGGTGCCCGTGAGGCCCGCCGTGCTGGCGACGGTGATACTGGTCGCCAACACCGCCGTGTTGGCGCTGACGGTCGTGTTGACGGCAGGCGTGGCAGGCTCGGCCAGCGTGTTAGTGCTGGCCGACGAGTTGTTGGTCAGCGTGATCGTGGGATAGGCAAAGACGGTCCCCGACGACGCCACGGAGAGCGATCCGGTCTGCCAGTTGGTGCCGGAGATCAGCGAGGTCGCAAGCTCCCCACTGCCGTACTGGCTCTGCGAGGCGGCGTAGAGGAATGGCTGCTGGCAAAGGAATTGCAAGGTGGCTGTGGTGCTCACTACGTCGCCGGGTCCCAGTGGCGCGGTCGCACTCACGCAATCCGCGATGTAGTAGCGCCCATCCACGGCGTGCAGGTTTAGCCGCTGCTGCGGGACGGAGAGTGCGGCGTAGAGGTTGTCGAGGGCTTGTTCCAGCGCCACTCGCGAGGGCGCAATGACCTTGACGGGCAGCGTGAGCCGGCGCTCGTTGACGATCGCCCCCGTCTTCTTCATGCCGGGGAGGCGAGCGATCTTGAACAGCGTCTCCTGCACCGGGACGACGCCGAACTCCTTCTTAGTGACGATGTAGGTGACGCCATCGTTGATCGAAAACCCACCGTAGCTGTAATTGGGTAATGCCATGTCGGTACCACCTACCCCTGCCCCCGGCTGAGGGCACCGCCTTCAGGGACGGGAGCCGACGGGCCGCCGGTTGAACTGAGACGCCCCGCCCGCCCGCCCGCCCGCCCGGGCGGGCGGGCGGAGTGTCAGCACTCCCCAGCCCTACACCGCCATGCCCGCGGTCGCGCCGCGCCGGCTGTTCTCGATCGCGTAGCCCGCCAGCGTGTTGAGTGCGGTGTACAGGCTCTGCAAGTCCTGCACGCCGTTGACGTTGAGGCTGCCGAACTGCTGCGTCACACTGCCCAGCTGGGCCAGAACCGGTGACGAGCCAAGCGGCTGTGCGTTCTGCGCCTGTTGCTGCACTGCCTGGATAAGTTGCATCAGCAGCGAATTGGTCATCAGGCCATTGGCCGCGCCACCCACGCCGAGTGCGCCAATGGGACCAGCCGCAGCACCCATACTCATCGCGCCTGCGGCTGCTGTTGCTGGCATCGCTGGCAAGCTACCCGCACCAGTAGCGCCGCTGATACTGAGCGTGGGATTGGCGGCGATGGCGAGCGACCGCGCAATCGAGGCGGCGATGGCGCGTGCCGCTTGCGCCACTTTCGCCTGCTGCGCCAACAGACCAGATGCGAGCATGGTGCCCAGGTTCGGCATCCACTCGTCGGCAGTGCTCCCCGGTCCCTCCTCGGCAGGCGAGTGGAAGCCCAGGACAGATTTGATCTTGCCCGCGATGTTGCCCACGGCATTGCCGACGGCTCCGAGCATTGAGCCGATGCCGTTGATGAGCATCTGGATCAGGTTCTTGCCCGCATTGAACAGCATGTTCCCCATAGTCTGGATGGGCGTGAGGATGGCGTTGCCGACGCTCTTGGCGGCGTTGCCTGCGCTACCGACGAAGGACTGGACAATCCCCACGAGGCCGTTCCACGCACTGGATGCCGCGTTCTGGATGCCGCGCCAGATGCCGCCCAGGAAGCCAGTCACCGCGTTCCACACGGTCGTGATGATGCTCTGTGCCAGCGCCAGGTCGTCCCGAATGATGGTGAGGATGAGGTTCCACGCGGTCGTTGCCACCGTCTTGACGGTGTTCCACACGGTCGTCAGGAACGAGAGGATGGCGTTCCACACGGTCGTGGCGATGGTTTGGGCAAGCGTGAGTTCGCTCGAGATGATCGTCGTCAGGTCGCGCCAGAGCGTCCTGGCAGTGCTGACAATCCCGTTCCACAGCCCCACGATGAACGACACGATGCCGTTCCAGATGGCCACGGCGTCCGCCTTGAGTTGCGTGAAGAAGCCGACGATTGCCAGCACCATGTCGCGAAAGTAGTAGTTGTGGTTGAACAGCCACAGAAACAACGCTTCGATGCCCCTGATGGGCGCGGTGATGATCGCCAGGACCAGTTGGAACCCGGCCTTGACGAGGTTCTGGATGCCCGTGAGCGCGTCCTGAAAGCCCTGCTGGATGCCCTGCCACTTCTGAATGATGGCGACTTTGGCCGCCTCTAGATGCTGCTCGGCCCACCCTTTGACCTGCCCGAAGAATTGTGCGATCGTGTCACCCAGCCCGGAGAGCGCGCCGTTTATCCACGTTCCCAGTCCGTTGAAGAAGTCGCCGATGGCTTTGCCCGCGCCGCCCAGGAACGCCCCAATGGCGTCGGATACCTGCTTCCAGTGCGTAACCAACAGGAGGATGCCCGCCACTACTGCCGCGATAGCAATACCAATCAGGATAAAGGGCGCCGCCGCCGCCAGCGTTGCCACGGCCGCCGCGCCCGCCGCCGTCGCCTGCGCAATCCACGCCGGGACCGACGCCATGAGCGCCGTGATGAGCGCGGGGATTTGCGAGGCGGCAAAGGCGAGCACCGCCCCGCCCAGTCCCGCGATGATCGCCTTGACCGCGATGGCGGGGCCGGTGCTCGCCTGAAAGAAGCCGACGATCTGCTGCCAGTGCTGAATGAGCAGCACGACGCCAGCGGAGACACCAGCGACCGCCGCAGTGATACCAACCGCCGCCAGGGTTAAGGGCGACATGGCGATGGCGGCGGCGACCAATGCCGTCACCAGCCCGCCCCCGATGGCGGCCGCGGCCACTTCAATGATCCGCACCAGTTGCGGCCCGTTCGTGGCGGCCCACGCCGAGAAGTTGGTGAGCGCGGGCATCAGACGCGCGACCAGCGCCTCCGCCACCGGCATGAGCGCCTGCCCGATCTTGATCATCGCCACCTGCACCGCCGCGCCGGCCCGCGCCATCTTGGTATTGAAGTCCTCTTGCGTCACCGACCAGCCCTGGATGCTGTTGCCGCCCTCCTTCACCTGGGCCGTCACGGCTTTGACGTTCTGTTGAAAGGTGGCGAGGCGGGCGCCTGACAGGTCGAGCATGCCCTGCATCGTCTTGCTGCCGCCGGAGATGTCTTTGAGGGCCGCGACGTAGGCGGCGCTGCCCGGAGGGAATTTCTTTGCCACCGCGTCCGTAATCATCTGGACCGCGCCGGGGAGGCTGCGCTGCATCTGCTGGGCGACCTGTTGGGTGGTCAGGCCGACGCTGTTGAGCGCCTTCCGCGCGGCCACCGACGGCGCCGTGAGCGCGATAATGGTCTGCCGCAGATAGGTGGCGGCGTTGGCGGCGGGCACGCCTTCACCGGTCATGGTCGCCATCGCGCCGAGCACGTCGTACAGTCCGACGTTGGCGGCAGCGGCGGTCGGCAGGATTTGCGCCAGCGACTGCCCCAGGTCCTGCATGTGGGTCTTGCCATTGGCAACGGTGGCAATGAGCGCGTTGACCGCGTTGGACGCGGAGACCCCCGTGGCACCGAAGTCATTCATGATCGTGGTCGTGGCATCGGCCACCGTGCCGAGATCAGCCGCGCCCACCCTGGCCCCCTCGGCCGCGGCTTGCAGCACGTTGAGACCGGCCTGGCCGTGGTAGCCCGCCGACTCGATCATGTACATGCCTTGCGCGAGCTGTGACGTGGTTTCCCCCAGCTTTGGAGCCATGGCGAGGATGCTATTGGAGACAAGGCTGATATTGGACGCCGATTCGCCCGCGCCGGTTTCGAGTTGCGTCATGCTCTCCTGAAAGTCGCCGGCCATGCGAACGGCGACCACGCTGACGCCCGTGATCGCCGCGCCCGCCACCAGCAGCGGCAACTTGACCTTATCGAAGCTTTTGGCCAACCCGTCGCTGCTCTCGGCGGCGCCGCGGAGTCCGCCCTTGGCGCGGCCTCCCGACGCGCCGACGGCATCGAGCGAGCCAGCGGCGGTGTCAGCGGAGCCAGAGAGGGCGCCCAACTGCCCCGCCGTCGTATCGGCATCGGCACCGAGCGAGCCGAGCGACTCCGTGGCGGCCTGCGCTTTCTCCGCCAGCGCCGCCAGTGCGTCGGCCAGGCCCGCGAATACGTCGGGCAGCGAGCCAGCAGACGCGGCGAGGGTGCCCAACTGGCCGTCCAGTGCCGTGAGGCTATCCGCGCTTCCGGCAACGCTGGCGATGGAGCCTTCGAGTTCATCGAGGCTCGCCATCACCTCATCAATGAGGGCCACGGCTCCCGTGGCGTCGCCTTCCAACGAGAACAGGTACGTGGTGTTGGACATGGCGGACGGCTCCTCGGTGGCTCCATAGCCAGTGGAACAGATGTTCACGTTGCGCACGCCGCTCGCACGCCCTACACTTGCGAGCGAGCGCACGTGCGCAGCGTGCGCGGGAGGGGAGGGGAGGGGAGGCGCGTGGCAGGTAGGCAGGTAGGCAGGTAGGTAGGTAGGTAGGTAGGTAGGTAGGTAGGTAGGTAGGTAGGTACGAGAGAAAGGGCGAGACGGGACGGCGATGGCGAGTTGGAACGATTGGGCGAAGGCGTTTTCCCCGGAGGAGACGCAGCGGCGCCTTGTGGAAGCACGCCAGAAGCGGAGGGAGATCGCGGAGAAGCGGGATGCGCGACTGGCACAGATGGGGCGACTGCCGGTACATTGCCCGGTCTGCGGGACGCGCGCCCACGTCAGGTCCGGCGCGGTGACGCCGCGGAGCACGTGCGCGGTCTGCCTGACGCACCTGGCCGATGGCACGCCGTCCGACGAGGGGCAGGTGGTCCGCACCTATCGCGGCGCGGATGTCGCCAAGGCGATGCGCGCCGAGGCGGCGCTGATGGCGAAAGCGGGCTGGCGCGTGCAGAGCCAGGCGTACGGCGGCCAACAGAGCGCGGGTATGGCGGTGCTCGCCTTTGGCGAACTCGGCCTGGGAGCCACACGCAAGCCCAAGGAAATAACCGTCGTGTATACCCGCGAGGCGCGGGCGCGGGCGTAGCGACGCTGCGCGGAGCCGCCATGCCTACTGTGCCGGCAGCGGCACGACCGGCCCGTCATAGGGGCGGGGCTGCGCGACGTGACCCCGCAGCGCCATCCGCGCGTCCACGCTGCCCGGTGCGGCGCCCGTACCCGTACCCGTACCCGTCCCCGTACCCGTCCCCGTGGCGGTGGTCTGGCCCGCTTGCCGCAGCCGGTCGGTCATACGCCTATCCTCCTCCTCGGCGGTGAGGACGGCTTCACGGTAGTAGGCGAAGGCGGTGACGAAGTGTAGGTTATCGATGTCCTCGTGTGACCAGTGGTAGTGCGCCGCGAGTTCCGCGTAGAGCCGCATGGGGTCGTAGGAGCGGCGAGCGCGTTGCCGCTCCCGCGCTTCCCGCGCCGCGGCCCCCTGGTGTGGTGACGATGGCGGTGGCGCGAGGTGTGGCGCGTTGGCGGTATCGTAGGCGTTGATGGACGCCAGCAGCAGCGCCGCGGCCTCGTCGTCGTGCTCGCGCACCGCCAGATACGTTTGCCACGCCTGCTCGCGGCCTTCCTCGTCCCAATCGGGCACCGGCACCTCGTCGTGCGGCGTGGGGTCGCCACCACTCGCACCACCCCCTGGAGCAGTAGCCGCCGCCAGCGCCAGCGCGTCCGTTGCCTGCGCTGCGCTCTGCCCGTTTAGGCGGCGCTCCCATTCCCGCCGCCGCTCGCTTTGCTCTGCTGCTGGCGGAGCAGCTCGCCGAAAAAACGAGCGAACAGCCCTTGCACCTGTTGGAAGTCGAGTCCCTCGGCGAGCCGGTCGAGAGTCATCGCCGGGTCCGACAGTTGCCACACGGCCAACACCTGCTCCTGCATCCATTGGAGCATCGGGTCGCCACCGTCGTTGGCGCTGCCGCCGTGCGCCAGATAGGCGGCACGCGCCCGCATCGCCCGCTGTCGCCCCGCCAGCATGCGATTGAAAATCATCATCGGTACCCGCGTCTCGATGCGGTAGCGACGGCGGCGCAGGCGGCGTGTCGGCATAATCACCACGTCGTCGCCGGTGTCGCGCGTATCGCCGTCCACCGGCGGCGGCGGCGGCGGCGGCGGCGGCACGTCCACATACTCGTAGAGCGAGACGGTGAGCGATTCGGGTGCGACCTCATCCAGGTTATAGGCAAGGCCCTCGTCGTAGAAGGCGTCGGCGGCGGCGGGGTTGGTTCGTAGCGCATGCGCCTCCTCCGGCGTCAAGCCCTCGAAGAGCGCGTCGTTCCCCTCGTTCCCCTCGTTCCCCTCGTTGGCCGTGGTGGCCGTGGTGGCCGTGGTGGCCGTGGCCTGCTGCTGCTGCTGCCGCTGCTGCTGTCGCCGCTGCTGTTCGCGTTGGGATGCCATGGTGTGCTGCTCTCCTCGTTCTCCTGGGTACGGGCGCGGGAGACCGGTACACTGTGTGTTCTCCCGCGCCCGTACCCGCGCCCGTACCACTATGCTGGCGTCAGGGGCGTAGGGAGGGGTTAGTACGCCGCGTACGATGTATTGGCGAGCGTGGTTTCCAGCAGCCAGGGGTTGGCGCTCTGGTTGCTGACGGACGCCGCGCTGATCGGCGTGCGGAACGCCTTGCCGTCTTTCTTCAGTTGCGGCACGCCGACCTTGCTGTATTCCAGCGTCGTCACCTGATAGGTCAGTGTGTTGAGGCCGTCCGGCAGCGCGAAGACGAGCAGCAGGTTGCCCTGTGCCACGGCCTGTGCGTCCACTGTCCCGGCGACCCCGCCGAAGTAGGTTTCGGCGATGCGGTTGCCGTTCTGGAACACGATGTCGCAGGCAAACTCCATCGTAAGGTTGCCGAAGATGATGGCCGCGAGCGTTAGTTGTTCGGCCTGAATGGTGAGGTCGAGGTTGTTCTTCTGGCTGATGTCGAACGACGTGACCGCCAGCGCGTCGCCCGTCGTGGAGCCGTCGAGCGTCCACGTCCCTTGCTGGAACAGGTAGGGCGTGTGCGGGTCGAACGTGACCGTCGCGGGCGTCGCCTGCACGAGACACGCGATGCCAGAGAACGTGACTTCGTAGCTGATGTAGGTACCGGCCTTGCCGCTGCGCTTGATCTCCTCCACCTTGCAATCGCGCAGGCGAATGATAATGCCCGCCGTGCCGCCGATGCTGACTTCGCCGCTGTAGTAACTGCCGTCGCTCTGGTCGGTGAGCACGTGGCTCGCCGAGGACTTGACGGTCCCGGTGTTGGCGTGCGCGGTCTTGAGCGTGCCGCCGTTGTAGGCGGGTGCCACGGTCAGGGTGTAGGGGCCGACCCCGCTCGCGGGCAGGGTGAAGGTCGGGATTTCTTCGGTGGCCGTGCCCGCTTCCAGCGCGAGCGCGATGGTCCCCGTGCCGGTGAGTCCAGTGTTGGTCGCGACACTGATGCTGGTCGCGCCCACCAGCGTCGCCGCCGAGAGCACGGTGGCGACGGTCGGCGCGGTGTAGGCATCGCTGCCCGCGCCCATCGCCGCGCACTCCAGGAAGCCAACGTCGTTCGGGCGCACGTTGGTGATCAGCTTGATCTTGGCGGACTGCCGGTTCTTGATGAGTTGCGAGAGGTGACGCGACCCGTCGCCCTCCCAAATCTCCTCCATCTTGGCGTCCACTTCGATACCAGAGCCGTCCAGCCAGCGGTAGAACTGCGTGGGAGCCGCCCCGGTATTCTGCTGGCTCTGTTTGGCAAATCCGATGTAGCCGTTGTCGGATCTGATTGCAATGAAGGCCACTGCCTGGACTCCTTGTGTATCGCCCTGTCCGGTGCGCGGGCAACAACAAGAGCTAGGCTTCCATGATCGCCTAGCTCCTCATCATCTCACACTGACGTTGCACCTGTTGCGGTGGTGCTGGGGCGCTTAGACGGCGGCGGGTTTCGCCGCCTTCGCGGGCTTCGCTGCTGCTGGCTGCTCCGGCTCCGCGGCGACGGGCGCGTGCGGGTCGTACGGCTCGAAGTCGGAGCGGCCCTCCTGAAACTCGTAGCCCATCGCCACCAGTTCATCGCGGGAGAGGCCCGCGTGCTCCGGTTTCACGACGTGCCCCGCGCCCAGGTATTCGGGGTCGCGCTGCCCACGTGGGTCAAAGAGGTAGGTGTGCCCGCGCACTTCCGTCTCCGGCAGCATGACAATGTCGCCGGGGCGCAGGGTGTGGCCCGCCACGTTCTTGCCCTCGTGGGAGCGGACCGCGCCATGCTGACGGCTGATGCGAACGGGATGTGGCCCGACGTAGCGGGCCGGAACAACGGTGGGCTTGTCTGCCATTGCGGCGTCTGCTCCTTCATGCGTGCGTGCATGCATGTGGGACGTTAGCGGGGGGGGGGAGACGAACGTGGGGACGAACGTTAGAAGGTGCCCGCTGTCTCATAGGGCAGCAGGAGAAACCTGGCGGTGATCGTGCGCTTGACGAGTTCGGGACCAAAGGTGCTGTCGATCTCGCCCTTGTCGGGGCTGACCGAACAGGCGGGCATGCTGACGGCGTAGGGGCCAAGCTTGTTGGCCGAGAGCGTGGGATTGTCCTCCAGGTTGGCGCGTATGCGCTCCAGGTCGTCGTCGGTGTCTTGGAGCAGTTGGTCTATCGTCTCTGGCGATTGCGGCCACGCCAGGTAATACTCGATGATGACGACCGCCATTCCCTCGTACACCGCCCGCGAGACGACGTTGAACTGCTGCTGACCGGTGGAGAGGTTGACGGCGGGCCAGATGTTCTGCCTGACCATTGCGTAGCGTTGGCGCACGAACACCTGCGCGACGCCCGTGGTGTCGGCGGGATTGGCGGTTTGCAGCAGTGTGCCCGCGGGGATGATCTGGCGGATTTGCCCAAGCAGCACCTTGCTCGGGATGGGATTGTTGGACGAGCGGAGAGCCATGGTTGATCATCCTTCTGCCGCGAGCGCCAGCGCCGCACCCACTGCCGCGCCGAGTTCCGCGAACGCCTGCACCGCGGCATCGGCCAGCACGGGGGTCACGAAGTCGTTGGGCGCGACCGGACCCGCCCGCCGCACCGGATGGGCCAGCCCCGGCCACATCAGCGCCCTCTTGCGCACCGGAAACACGGCGCGGTGGCCGCTGCGCACGAGCGCGAGCTTGTTGGGCTGCGTCGTGGAGACGGTCGTGGTCGCACCCGAAGCGGAGGCGGTGAACGTGCTCGTGAAGGACTCTTGGAGGCGTCCTGGCGCGTCGCCCTCCATCGGCATGCTCTCGCCGCCTGCGGCGCTCTTGCCAGCGGGCGCGGCGTCACTGAGCATGCTCGCCACTTCCGGCCCGATGCGCTCTATCGTGTCGGCCACCGCCTGCGGCAGCGTATCGCGCAGCAGCGTGAGCCGCAGCCGCAGCGTGCCCAGGCCGTCGCCCTGCATCATGGACAGTAGCGGCATAGCGGTAAACACGCTCCTTAGAACAGATTCGACGTGCCGTGCCGTGAGACGTGCCGTGAGACGTGCCGTGAGACGTGCCGTGAGACGTGCCGTGAGACGTGCCGTGCCGTGCCGTGCCGCTGTGGGTGACATGCGGACGGCGGGCCGTGCTCCGCTTGCTGCTGCTGGCTGCTGCCGCGACTAGCCCAGGTATTGCTGGACGCCGAGCGGGCCTTGCCCCGTGAAGCGGGCGAGATAGAGCGTGCGCGAGGCGAGCAGCCCTGGCGCGGCCTCCATATGGTAGGTCACGGTCCACACGCTGGTCGGGTCGCTCCCGTCGCCGCTCGCGGGGTAGTCTCCCGGCCAGGGTGTCGCGCCGTCCATGAGCGTGATGGCGGTGATCGTGTCGCCGGTCACGATGTCGGCCCCGCTCTCCACGACCGCTTGATACTGGCTTTTGAGCGCGGCGTCGGGCAATACCAGATACGCGCTCGCCTTGACCGGCGCAAGGTGCGCGTAGACACCGGAGAGGTGGGCCGTGGCAGGGCCGGTCGCGTGCGCGGCGGCGTTGGACTGCCCCCGCTGGACGGTGAGCAGCACGTTGGGAAGTAGGACCGGCATAGGACGCGTCCCTTTATGGCCATAGACCCCATCCCTAAAGGGAGGGGGCTTCTCGGTTCATCCCCACAGGTATCCCCGCTAGGCGAAGAACGCCCGATACGGCTCCAGAAACGCCTTGGCCTGCGTCAGGAACACGGTGTCGGCGCTGCTCTCTTTGCCGCCACTGCCGCGCAGGCGCGCCATGATCTGCACGTCGCCCTGCCGCACCAGCGCCGCGCCCGTGGGGTTCTGCGCGTAGGCCAGCAGTTCACGGGCGGCGAACGAGACGGCGCGACGGAAGCGCCACGGCACGGCATCTGGCGCGAAGCCGGCTGTGTAGGTGATGCTGGCCCAGGCGTCCGCGCCGCGATTGTAGATGGCGAAGCCACCGAGCGACGGGTAGCCCCCGGTGACCGGCGCGAGCCGCGGCACCTTGATGAGCATGCCACTCGTGTCGAACTCGGCCATCGTCGGGGTAAACGTCGTGCTGGCCGCTCCTGGCGCGTACTCGATGGCAACGGCAGAGAGCGCCGTGACGGGATACCAGTGTGGCCGCAGCACGAGGCCATAGCCGCGGTCAATGTAGGCCCGCGTGGAGGGCATGATGAGCTTCTCCGTGCGCACCGTGGCGAAGAGGCCGCGGTCCTGCGGGCTGCCCTGCTGGCAGTACTCCTCGGCCCACGAGGAGGCGGCGAGCAGCGTGTCACCCAGTGCCCCCAGGGTGCCCCCACTGGAGACGGAGACGCCCGTCGCGTGGGCGTAGAACGCGCCGGTCGTGCCACCACCAGCGGTCAGGTTCGCGCCCAGCGTCAGCACGCCGGCGGTCGTGTTGACAGCGGTGATCTGGACAACCTCGCTCCACGGGCCGTCTAGGAGGTAGCACGCGGTCCCTGGCTGGAAGCCCGGCGTGCCCGCCGCGCCGCCCGCCGAGACGACCGTGAGACTGGTCGCCCCTGCCGCGCACGCCTGCGAGAGCGTGCTGTTGCCGCCAAGCAAGCCCGCCAGCGGTAGCGCCGGCTGGGAGGCGAGGAAGCCCGGCACGTCGAGATAGCAGTTGAGGGTCGCCATCCGCTGCGCCGCTCCTTCCTACCTACCGCCGCTGGCGGCATCGTCGGCATCGTCGGCATCGTCGCCGCCGTCGCCGCCGTCGCCGGGCCAGTTGTAGATGATGACTTCGGCGATGGCGTCCAACTGGACGTAGCGCACGGCGTTGGGTGTCGCGGTGTGACCGAAGTGCGTACGCAGCGGCACGCGGACCTTGACCAGTTGGTCTGTGAGGTAGCGGCGCACGGTGCTCGCCCGCCAGTTGACGTGATAGACCATCTCGCCCGACATGGCCGCGTTCTGCAAGCGGATCTCGACGGGGTAGGTCGGCTCGACGGCGGGCGCGGGCGGCGCGGGCGCTGGTGGTGTGCTGGATGCGGCAGCCGTGGCGGCGGCGGCACCGCGTGGGGTACGGGGTGGTGTTGAGGATGCGGCCATGCGCTTCCCCTTTCTCTCGCGTATCGTGCGTATCGCGCGTATCGCGCGTATCGTGCGTGGCGGGCACGCCGGGCACGCCGGGCACGCCGGGCACGCCGGGCACGCCGGGCACGGGAAGAACGCCGTATGCCGCCGGGTACGCAGACCCTCCCCGGCGGCATACGGCAGGCTCGTGTGGTTGACGACGCTACGCGGGGTTAGGCCCCGCGCGGGGTTGGACTCAGAGCGCCGGCGGCATGATGCCCGTGATCGCGCCGAAGCCGCCGAGGAAGTTGAGCTTAAGCGTCTCGTCCACGTAGTCCGCGAAGGCCCACTTCTGGTACTGTGCGGTGGGCGGGAAGTCGAAGCCGCGGTAGTCCTGATTGACCCGCACTTCCATCGTCTTGCCCGTGAAGTTGGGCACCGGCCACGGCAGCGCGTCAGAGAGCGCCACGATGGTCCCCTGGGGCAGATACGGCCACACTTCGATCACGACCACGCTGTTGGCGATGGGGTTGAGGATGCGGCCGATGCGCGCGCCGTAGGTGATGTTCTGCAGCGTCTCCGGCTTGGACAGGTCCACGACGAAGCGCGTGCCCGCCTGACTCTGGAAGAGGTTGGCGAGCGTGATGGCGTCGTAGCCGCTCACGGCCAGCCGGCTCGGCTTGGCGAGCGCGTTATAGTACATGCCCGCGAACAGGGCGTAGAAGTCGTTGAGCGCGAGCGCCCCCGACGTCGACGCCGGTTGCAGGATGGTTGGCCCCATCGGATTGAGGCCGGTCATGGTGACGGTGTTGAGCGAGCCACCCGCCGCGGTGTACACCGACGTTGGCGCACCGCCCTGGTTGGACTGCCCGTTGTACGCCTGGTTGCCAGCGGAGAAGATCAGCGCCAGCAGGCCATTGAACATCAGCGGCTGGCCTGGGTGCGCCGCGGACAGCTGCGTAATGGCGGTGTTGGCCGTAGGCTGCGTCGCGCCACTGGTGGCCAGGCTCGTCAGCGTGAAGGTGAAGTTGCCGATCAGCGAAAGGCCGCTCTGCGCGCCTGGCAGCGCGCCGCCCAGGAAGTTGGCGGCAGCCTGCCGGTACATCGTGGTCGGCGACGTGCCGACGTAGACGTTGTAGCCGGTCGCGTAGGGCACGCGGAAGGCGGTGACGGAGATCGTGGAGGTCGTGCCGGTGGTGGTGATCGTCGCGTTGCTCATCACGCCGTTGGTGTTGCTCTGCGCGATGGTAGCGAACGTCTCACCGTTGGCGCTGAGCGCCGAGACGGCGACGAAGTACGTGCCAGCGGCGACGGTGCCGCCCGTTGTGGTGGTCGTCGGGGGCAGCGGCGCGGGCGGTGCCCACAGGTAGTCGCAGCCGGAGATCAGCCAGTTCTCCTCGATCAGCTTGAGCGAGTAGAGCAACAGGCTCATCATCTGCGCCTTGAGGTCGCCCATGAAGCCCGCCGTGCGCCATTCCTCCTGGAAGGTGATGGACTGCTGGACGGCGATGCTCTGCACGATGCTGTAGAGGTTGACGGTCGTGGGCACGATCTCGGAGGCCACCGCGCCGTCGTCCACGACGCCCGGCACGCCGTTCCAGCCGAGCTTGGTGATCGCGTGGAAGTAGTGGACGGGGTAGCCGCCCTCTTTCACACGCGGCAGGGAGGCCGAGAACATGACTTCGGTCGGCGTCACCGTCTCCGCGGGACCCTTCAGGTCGTAGCCCTGGAAGCCGGTATAGCCGGTGTCAACGCTGGCGCGGTTGAGCACGCTGCGCTGCTCGATGCTCTGCTTGACGAGCGCGAGCGTTTCGTCAGTGATCTGGATGCCGTTCGCCCCCGGCGTCATGCCGGGGAGAATCAATGGGGAAGGAGGCACGGTGGTGTCCGGTCCTTTCTGCCTTGCGCCAGCAGGGTGGCGCAAGGGGGGAGTGGGGGTGAGTAAGTGCGTGCGCGCGTGCGCGCGTGAATGCATGAATGCATGAACGGGAGGACACAACGCGATGAATGGGGGAAGTGGCGCTGGCGCTGGCGCTGGCGCTTACCGGCCGCCCTGCTGCTTCATCTGTTGCTCGATGAGGTAGGACGCGGCATTGATCTGGTCGCTCTGGCTGCGCAACACACCCTGCTCTTGCAGCCGCTTGATGGCGGCACGCATCAGGTCGGGCGAGAGGTCGGTGCCAGGCGTACTCTGCACAGCAGAGGCGTCCAGGATGGCCCCAGGTGTCAGTCCCAACGTCTTGTCGGCGGCACGCAGTATCGGTCCCACGCGGGCGTCCTGTTCCGCAATCTTCGCCACAAGGCCCTGTACCGCCTCCAGTGAGGCGCGTACCTCGCCAAGCTGACTTGCCATGCGGGTCAGTTCACCATCGGGAGACTGAACGGCGGTGAGCCGTGCGGCAATCCCACGGAACTGTGCAAAGAGCGGCAGCATCTCACGCTGCACTTCGGTTGAGATGGCAGCGCGAGCGGCGCGGTTGAGGGTAATGCGTTGCAGTTTGGCGGCGCGGCTCTTGTCCGCCCGCGCTGCCCGTGGCGGCTTTGGCGCCATCAACGGCGCCGTTGGCGCTGCCGCCGCGTCGCCCTCGGTGTCGTCCACGCCCTCGGTGTCACCCGCGGTGGCGTCGCTGCCGTTGCCGTTGCCGTCCACACCCTCGGTGTCGCCCGCGGTGCCGCCGTCCACGTCGTCGTCGCCGTCACTGTCGGGGTCGTAGAGGGAGACAGCGTCGTTGCAGGTCGGGCAGTCGCAGGTGCGCAGGATGGCAAGCGCCGCTTCATGCAGGCCCGCGCGGGTCGCCGCGCTGACCCGCGCACCGACACGCTCCAGCGGCCCGCGCTCGCCCTCGCCCTCGCCGGTCGCCGCGGTCGCCGCGGTCGCCGCGGTCGCCGCGGTCGCCGCGGTCGCCGCGGTCGCCGCGGTCGCCAGTGTCTCAGGGTGCGCAGGGTCGCCACTCTGCGCAGCCCGCTCGGTATCGCCGGCGGCGGCGCCCTGGCTGCTGGCATCGCCCTGACTGCTGGCGTCGTCGCTGCTCGTGTGGGCGTGGTCGTGCGTCGCGTTGTTGTCGTGGCTGTGCGTGTGCTCGTGCGTCGCGTCGCCGCCCTGGCTCCCGAACGCGGGATGCGCGTGGGTGTGCGTGCCAGTGAAGGCGCCATGCGAGGCACGCGGCTCGTCGCCACTCTGTGCCAGCGCCTGCGCACCCACGCCGGTCGTGCCCTCCGGCCGCGGCGTGTTGTCGGTCGTCTTGGAGCGGTCGTGCGCGGTGATGGCGGGCGTGAGCTGCGCCACGGCGCGAGCGATGGCCTCGCGCTGCTCATTGGGGATGCTGAACTGCGCCAGCAGGTCGTCCAGGCTCGGTGGCGGTAGTGTCGCCGCTGGCACGGTCTGCGCTTCTGGCTGTTCTCGATCGAGAACGTCACTCACGAATGCTTCTCCATCGGCGGAGAATGCCGCCGCACGGTAGAGGACGAGGCCAGCGGCGGCGTCCGGATTGCTCGGCACATCCACGAGGCTAACTTCGCCGTACTTGTAGTCGGTGTAGACCGGCACGGAGCGGTTGCCGACCATGCGCGTCTGCCGCCTGGCGTCGTAGGCGCTGATCGAGAAGCCGGAGAGCGTACCGTCGCAGACCTTGGCCCAGGTGTCGGGTGCGCCGCGTGAGACGCGGGCACGGAGAATGACTTGCTTATTGGCGTCGTCGAAGCGCACGTCCACGCGGCGGCCGACCGCCTTATGCGCGTCGTGCTGCTCGCGAATGTTGCCCGCCCACGCCTCTGCCGCCCGTTTGGCGCTCTCGTAGTCGAAGATCGTGCCGTAGGTGTCAATGGCCTCGCTGGTCATGACGCCTTCGATTTCCCACCTGTCGTCGTCGCGGCGCACGAACGGCACGTAGATGGAGCCGTCCACGGTGGGCGCGGTGAAGGCCGCGCCGCGAGCGACCCGTGCGCTGCCATCGGCGCTGCCATCGGCGCTGCCATCGGCGCTGCCATCGGCGCTGCCGGACACGTCAATACCGAGCGACTTGGCGGCGGCGACGAGCGTGCGCTTGGCGCTCGCCTTGGCGCTGTCGGGGATGTTCGTGTGGGAGAGGCGGGCGAGGGCGTTGCGGACGTGGTCCGCGTCGGGCTTGCCGTCCGCGTCTTTGTAGGGCAGGTGGCGCAGGCTGCGCGGCTGCGTTTTGCCGTCCGCGTCCTTGGACCCGCCATCCCCGATAAATGCAAACGAGGAATCCGGTAGGTCGTTCTGGAACGCGGTGCTCCACGTGGCGCGGTCAAGCGGCTCGTCGCCCGTGGTGAGGATGTCGGCGTCCGCGGTCACGGGTGCGGTCACGGGTGCGGTCGTCTCGTGAGCGTCGGCCATGTACGTGGCCCTCCTTGTGTATGGCTGGGGTGGGGGGAGGTGGGGTGGCAGTCGGGCAGTCGGGCAGGGGCGGCTATGCGCCAAACTCGTCCAGGCGGCCAGTCTCACGGAGCCAGCGAGCGAACAAGAGGTAGCGCAGATCAAAGTTAGGGGCGGTATCGTCCGGGAAGCCGCCGCGACGGTGCTTGGCGGCGACCAGTGCCAGCCGCCGCACGTCCTCCGGTGAGAGCGCGGGCGGCGCTGGCTCCGTGCGCTCCTGGGCGGGTTCCTGGGCGGGTTCCTGGGCGGGTTCCTGGGCGGGCGATGACGCCAGCAAGCCCCGCACGGCCAGACGGGCGCGGTAGGCGGCGTAGCGTGCGACCCAGGAGCCGAGTGCGCCCCCGCCGTCGCCGCCCCCGCCGTCGCCGCCCCCGCCGCCGTCGTGCGGGGGCGTGCGTGTGCGATCATTGAGCAGCATGGCCTCAAAGGCGGCGCTCATCGGCATGCTCTGGTCGCGCCACATATAGTCGCGGTCGTCGAGGGACATGGTGCATCGCTCCTGTCTGCCAGGTGGGGAGGTGTGACGCCGCGTGGTCGTGCAGCGTACTACGGGACACGCGAAAAGTGGTACTAATCCGCTAGCATTCAGGGTTGACGGGTGTTACCATTTATAGTATTAGGGCTAATTCTATAAACCGGGGAGGCTGGCGAAGCGATGGGACGTCCGAAGAAACCGGCTCCGCCGCACCGTTCTGGCACTCGTGCTGTCCTGTATCTGCGCGTGAGCCAGGAGGACGGCACGAAGAAGGACGGCACGAAGAAGCAAGGGCTGGATGTGCAGTTGGATGCGTGCGAAGCCTACGTCTCAATGAAGCGGTATCAGACGATTGCCACGCTGCGCGATGACGGCGTGAGCGGAGCCACGCGCTGGCAGGAGCGTGTGGGATTGTCGGAGGCGATGCGCCGCTGTGCTGAAGGTACAGCGGACGTGATCGTGGCCTACCATCAGGACCGCTTCGCTCGCAAGATGGGTGTATTCGAGGACATACGCGACTACGCCCTGACACACGCCTTCCGGCTGGAGACGGCAGACGGGCGTGTGCTGACGGACAGCAACGACTTCATTACTGGCGACGTGCTCTCGCTCGTGTCGGCCATTGAGCGCAGACGCATCGCCATGCGCTTCTACGGCGCACGCCGTCACCGCGGTAAGCAGGACGGGCGCGGCAGTGGGCGTATGCCGTGGGGCTACCGTGTGGCGCCGGACGGCACGCTCACCATTGACGATCAGGCGGCAGCGGGTGTGCGGCTGCTGTTCCGCTTACGCCAGCGGGGCGAGACGTACCAGCAGACCGCCGATGCACTGAACGCGCGCGGCTTCACGACACCGACCGGCAAGCAGTGGACGGTCGGGCATGTCCAGGGCATCGAGCGCAACAAAGAATTGTACCACACTGGCGTGCGGCGCTGGGACGGCGTGACAGCAGAGCAACGCTGGCCCACGCTTATTGAGAGGAGATAGCCGTGGCGCAGCCGTGGCGCAGCCGTGGCGCAGCCGTGGACGGTCCAGAAGCAGGACATCATTCGCTCTGAGGACGATATACTGGACCTCGACATCATTTTGATGGGATGTCGTCGCGCACGCCCGTGTACGGCAGTACGCGTACGCGTACGTACTACGGTCTGTTCCTCTTTGCCTGGCGCGGTGCGGCCAGCAGCAGCCGGTCTTTCTCCGGCCACCACGAGTCGGGGCAAATCTTGAGGTCTATGCGCGTGAAGCCGATGTACAGCCCGTCGTCAATCATCCACTTCCAGTAGGGCTGTGTAACGAACAGATAGTGGTGCAGCCGGTCGAGATAGGCGGGCATCATGTGCGGGTCGCGGTGTTCGTCGGCGGTGGTAGCGTTGGGTGGGATAGGGCCGAACTGCGTCACGAAGCGGTCGTGCGGCAGGATGATGCTCACGTCCAGGTCGCGCGGGCGCGTCGTGGTGAGCGCGGAGCCGACGAGATAGACCGGTGCCTGCTCGTGGTCGGCCACGCGCCGCGCCCACGCCCGCAGGCGACGCAGGCGCGCCCAGGTGAGCGTCTTGTAGTCGCGGTGCGGCTCCGCGTGCGCTTTGCCTAAGATCGGCTCACCGGCCATGTGGGAACCGCCCCCTTTGTCTCCGGCGCACGCGGCCGCGTGCGCCGGTCATGAGCGCCGATATGGCCCATACGAGCATCCAACCGCGGCCCTGCCGTTGCCGCCAGCGCCGACGATACCAGATCAAGCGCGGGCACCGCCCGCGCGTACCCATCCTGCCCTGGCTCAATCTCAATCAACGCCAGCACAGCCGAGCGGCCCGCCAGCACGTGTGCCAGATAACGGTGGTGGCCGTCCAGTGGCGTGAAATACTGCTCTCCCCGCTTGCCCCGATGATGTGGGGCGAGCGTGACCGGCCCGGTGTCCTTGCGCTCGTTGCCAGGAGCCGTGAGCAAGCGCAGGTAGTGCAGCACCCGCGCCGGATAGCGCACCTGATGCTCGGTCAGCACGATATGGGAGAGCGGCACGCGGGCCACGACGTAGCGCGTTTCAGGGATGATCACGCTTCTCGCTCCACCTGGGGTAGCCACAAGCCCCCCCCGGCTTGCGGTGGGCTATTTCCGTCAAGGGTACAATTGGACGTCGGTATCAGCCGGACCGAGATAGACCCAGGAGTGGATACACCCCGCGTGCGCGGGAAAGTCGATAGAGGGGGCGTCATCGAGGGGCCACACCATCCCGGCGTACTCGAAGCAGAAGTCGCTGCTGGAGGAGGGCGGCATCACCGCCACCAACTGCTGCGATGGGTCAATGGGATTGCCGTCGCTGTCGGTGAGCGTGCCGTCCTGGGCGTCGCTACCGGCGTCCGTGGTGCCGTCCGCACGGGCTTGCGCCGTCTCGTGCCGCGCGATCTGCTCCGCCTTCCAGGTCGCCCGCCCGTTCGTCCAGCCGGAGAGGTCGGACGCCAGCGCGTGCGATGCGCCGTCGAGGCTGCCCGCGTGCGCCTCGTTCGTGAGCCATTGCCGCACGAAGCTCGTCACCTGCCGCGTCAGGTCGCGCGCGTAGGTGGCGCTCACGGCGGCCGCGGCGGCCGCGGCCGCGTCCCGTTGCGTACGCAGCGCGTCGTCGGCTGGCTCCCACGCCCCCGCCAGCACCGCCCCCATGGCCCGCGCCGCACCCCGATACGCGGCAGTGTAGGCGTTGACGCGGGCGGCGTAGATGGCGAGCGCCAGGGCCTTCCGCTGGGTCTTGGTCAGCATGTAGGCGGCGACGATGGTGGCGATCAGGCGCCTGGCACTGGTGGTGCCGTCGGTGCTTCCCACGCGTGTTGGTGCTGTCGCTGCCATGCCGCTCCACCTGCGTCCGCATTGCCTGGCATCAAGTGCTGGATGAGCAGCGCCACCGCCAGGTCGGCCTCGTCGCCACCCATGAGTTTGACGGTCTCCACCACTTCGGGATGTTTCGCGATGTAGGCGCGCACCTGGTCATTGGCCCGCAAGAACTCCGCGCCGCTAAACGGCAGGGGTGGCGGCGCGGTCGGCGGACCCGACTTGACGCCACCGCGGGGGGCTGCGCGTTGCTTCTGGTGGCTCCGGCGCGGCGTGCCAGGCGGGCTAGGCGGGCTAGGCGGGCTAGGCGGGCTAGGCGTGCGCGGCATAGTGGTATCCCTCTCTGGCGGCTTCGTCGAAGATGGCGCGGGCGCGCAGCGAGAGGCTGTCGCTGGCGTGTGCCACCGCCGTCGTCGCTGGCGCCGTCATGTACCGCTGCGTTTCCACGTCGGTCACTCCGCGCAGCGGCTTGGGCTTCGGCTGCTGGTCGTCGGCAGCGCGGTGCGGCCTGACCGGCACACGCTCCCGCGCCCTGGCGCGAGCGAATGTCGCCTTCACCTCGTCCACGCTTCCTGCCGCGCAGTGGGCGAGGTCACTTGCCAGGAGCGCGTAGTCCTCTGCTGGAATGAGGGTGCTGACGAAGCGCACGGAGCCGGGGCGCTTCCCGCTCTTGGCGGCTCGTGTTGCCACCGTGTACCAGCGGCGGTACTCGTCCTTCACGCGCTCCGGCGCTGGCTCCTGGGCTTTGCACGCGCACTCTGGCGGGCACTGGCACGTCTCAGGGCACGGCTCGCCAGCGGCGTGGCAGCAGTCGCCGGTCAGGCCGGCGGTACTCTCGCCGGCGGCCCGTTGCTGTGTCACGGGAGACGCTTTCGTCGCGGGCGACTGCGGGCGCTGTTTGGGCGGCGGGTTCTCTTCGCCCCCGCTCGTGTCGCCCCCGCTCGTGTCGCCCCCGCTCGTGTCGCCCCCGCCAGTGCCAGGGGCCGGGGGTGGGGGTGGTGCGCCGCCGCCGGGAGTGCCGCCGCCGGAAGTGCCGCCGCCGGGAGTGCCGCCGCCGGGAGTGCCGCCGCCGGGAATGCCGGCGGCGAACTGCAAGCCCGCACGTTGGGCGTCCAGTTGCGCCTTGCGCAGCTCGAGCGCATCTTCCAGCCAGACCGGGCCGTCCTTGGTCACCACCATTGGTGGCACTTCCAGGTCCACAGCCCAGCCCATCATGCGGGCCATGCGTGAGGGCGAGAGCGAGCCGTTCTTCACGCCAATGTCGAGCGTTTGCGCCTTGATGAGCTGATCTTCCTCCTCCTCGTAGCCCACGAAGGTCACGACGAGGCGCGGGTCGAACTCCTGCTGGATGATGGCGGTCAGCAGCTTGGCGTGGCGCGAGACGAGCGGCTTGACCGTGCGGCGGTAGACGACGCTCTGCTGCGACTGCCCGACGCTCTTGTTGCTGGTGTCGGTCATGCCGAGTTCGTCCATCGTCAGGCCGAACGCGGCGACGCTGGTGTTGAGCAGGAAGCGGTCGAACTCGATCAGCGGGTCATTGTTCTGGCCGAAGTTGGACGCCTGAAACGCCTGCCCCGGCATCAGAAACTTGGTGCGGACGCGCAGTTTGCTATTGCCCGCCAGCAGGCCGTTCCACGCCTGCTCCATCGCCTCGATCTGCTGGACGGTGAGTGGACTATCGGCGGGCGTCGTGATGAAGCCCTGCGGCATCGCGCCATCGGTGTAGCGGGCGAGGTCCAGTGCCTGCTTCTGCAAGGCGGCGTTGACGTTGATGATGATGTCTTCGACCCGCGACGTGGCGTACACGCTGTCGGTGCGGCCACTCTCGCGTATCCACTCCACCTCGTCGTTGGAGAGGTAGTAGGCGGGCACGCCGTAGAGGTACTGCTCGTAGGCGGGATAGGGCGGCAGTGGCATGCGCCCGCGCTCGTCCATCAATGGCTTGACGGTGGCGGCGTCCACCCAATCGAGCGCGATGATGCGCCCGGCGCGGTTGCGCCGCTTGTAGATGAACGCGTGGCCGAGTTCGAGCACGTCGCGCACGCTGGCGGTGAGCCACGTCGTGAAGTCGGTCACCCCGTCGGGCTTGGTGAGGAAGGCTTCGGCGGGCGCGGCGATGGCGCGCCACTTGGGGTCCCCCTCGCTCTCGCCGTCCGGTATCACGTTCTCCTTGAACGTGACTTTGAGGTCGAGGCCCGCGATCACGTCGAAGTACGCCCGCTCGCAGAGGCGAATGCCGTAGTAGGCGAAGGCGAGGCCGCGCAACTGTGCGAAGCTGGTCATCTCCGTCGTGCGCGGCTGCGGTGTGATGTTGTAGCCGATGGGGTATTCGAACTGGCGCGGGCCGTCTACTGGCGGCAGGTTGGGCGTGACCGGCAGCGGCGCTCCTGGCGCGTACATGGGCACCGGTGCCGCCTGTGGCGCCTGATTGACCTGCATCTGCTGGTCGAATGCGCCCGCGTTGAGCACGCTGGCAGGCGCGTCGGGCGGCGCGCTACTCATGTTGGGCGACTGGTCAGGACGCTGTGGCCCTGGCCCTTGTCGTTGCCCCCCCACGGGGAGCCGCCGCCCCGCGTTGTTCTGGCGTGCCGCCTGCTGCTGGATACGAGCGGCGTGTGCGGCCTGCTGGGTGCTGTGCGTCAGCCGCTCCGGTAGCGGATAAGAGCGTGCCGCCTGTTGCGGCAGGATGCGCCGCGAGAGCGTGTCCAGTGTGCCCGCCACGGCGTGTCGCCACGTCCGGCGCGAGAAGTTCTGTTCTGGCGACGGCAGGGGGGAGGCCATGTGCTCACGCTCCTGGGCGACTTAGAAGGGCCATTGAAAGTCAGAGGCGGCGGGCGGCTGCTGCTGTTGTGGCTGTGGCTGCTGTGGCTGCTGTGCTGGTTGTCCAGCAGCCGTTTCGGGGTGTGCGGGACTAGCGGTGTTCGTGCGTTCCACCTGCACGCCGCGCTCGGCCATGAGCTGCTGGCGCATCGCTACGCGCTGCCGCATCTCGGCGGCGAGGTCACGGGTACGGGCCAACTCGGTATGCAGGGCGTAGCGGGTCGCATCCATGGCGTGGTCGTTTTGCTTGAGCGGCTTCTCGTCGGGGTTACGTTCTTGCCCCTCGGTCGTGGCGTATTGATAGCTGCCGTACTCGGCAATCGTGTGGACACAGGCGGGTGCGACGTACAACCCGCGTGTGCCGTCCGCTCGCGGCGCCAGGAGCCGTGAGACGGTCTGTATCCCGGCTTTGATGCTGTTGTCGGCGGCACGCACTCTCGCGCTCAGCTTCGCGTCGGCCAGCGCCCTGTTGGCTTCCTCGATGTGTTCTGGTTCGTCGGGTCCGGCGTACCACGTCTGTACGCTGTACTTGCGCGTCATTGCAACCAGTGTCGGCAGCACCGTCTCATGCAGCGGCACGCGGCGCTCGTAGAACTCATCGAGTTGCCACGCCCGCCCATCGCCGTCCAGACCGAAGGGAAGGAGCACGGACGGGTTGGTGAAGCCCCAGTCAATGCCGCCGATCACGCGAGCGAACGACTTGCCTACGGGCGGCGCTTGCACGTGCGTGTCAGGTGCGGTCGGCTCACTCTCGAAGCGATAGACCAAGCCCTCAAACGCCGTAAACAGCCCGAGCACTTCCTGGTCATAGAACGCGCCCTCGTAGCCCAGGCTGTCTACGTAGCCTTCGGGGAGGTTGACAGCGTTTTCGAGCGTGGAGGCGCGGAACAATTGATGATGGGGCTGCAAGTGGCCCTCGAAGTCGCGCCAGAAGCCGTCCCTGCCGTGGGGCGTGCCCGTGGCCCATGCGATGGGCGTCTGTCCCTGTTGGCGCAAGCGGCCTTTGAGCACCTGCCACGCATAGTAGCCGCAGAGCGGGGCTTCATCCAGCCAATACCAGGCGAGGTTGAGGCCGCGCACGCGGTCCGGCTCGTCCAGCGAGCGAAACAGGATTTCGGCCCCGTTGGCGAGCGTCAGGTGCTGCTCGCTGCGATTGTACGAGCGATACGCCTCACGCGGCAGCAGGGAGAAGAAGCTGCGGGCGGTAGTGTCGCGCAGCATGGGGTAGGTGGGAGCGCCGATGAGGCCAAGGCTGCCGGGCATCGTCAGCGCCCGAATGATGGAGCGCACACTGCCCGCGTAGGTTTTGCCCGCACCAATCCCGCCGACGTAGAAACTGTACGGAGCCGTGCTATCCACGAACGCCCGTTGCTTGGGCCGCAGCACGAAATGCAGATCAAGCGCGCCGCTTGTCAGTGTGCTGCCGCGCGGCTTAGAGGCTGAACGGGCTGCCATGCGGTGCTGTCCCTACTTCGCGGTTGTCGGTTTCGATGATGATGCGAATGGTTGAAGCCCCCTCACCCTCTCGCGACCGCTCGCGGAACTCTGGCAATCGCGCCGTGGCGAGTTTGGCAAGCAGGGACGAGTCATACTTGTGCTGCATCAGTGGTTTGCCGCCGACGTACACGACCTTGCCCATACTCACCACTGGCTCATCCCATCCCCGGATGGCATGCTCGTGAATGGCGGCGCGTATCACGTCGCACGCTTCCGCTTCCGCCTGCTTGTACCGTAGGCTGAATGCCTCATCATGCTCCTGCCATGCGTACATCGTCTGCCGCGAGACACCGGCCCGCTTACACGCGGCGGTGACGTTGGCAGAGGCGGCGAAGGCGTCCAGGAATGCGGCCTGCGCTCGTTCACGCTCAGCCTTGCGCAACTTCACACCGCTAGGACGCTTGCGTGGCGCTGCCTCGCGCATTGTGTGCGTAAGCGCGTCAGGGTCGTCAGGCTGTGTTCTACGCTGTGGCATGCTCAGGCTCGCTTATCCGTTGCAGCAGTGTGGCCTCGCGTCCGGTTTCCGCTTCGTAGCGCCGCAGGATGACATCACAATAGCGCGGGTCTATCTCGACTGCACGGCACGTTCTGCCGAGCCGCTCTGCGGCAATCAGTGTCGTCCCACTGCCTGCAAACGGCTCATACACCACGTCGCCGTCATGGCTACTATTCGCCAACATCGCCGCGACAAGCGCGATAGGCTTCATGGTTGGATGATCTTCGCTTCGCCTAGGACGCGGCACTTCGAAGACACTATCCAGTGTGCGGTCATCAGTGAAGTAATGCGCTCCGTTTTGGAGCCAGCCGTAGAGGATGGGTTCGTGGCGATAGTGATAGTCTGAGCGCCCGAAAACAAACACGTCTTTCACCCACACGAGGCCAGCCCGATACTGGAAGCCGCTATCATTCATGGCATCAATGAAGCGCCTATGTAGCGGCGCCGCCGGGGCCGCTACATAGGCGCTTGCCCCTACAGTACTGTAGTGGGCTGCCAACGTAAGCGCATTCGTCAACATCTGCTGAACCATCGGCTCCGGCAGCGTGTCGTTTGCCACCTCTTTGCCGTCTGTGCGGCGATGCAGCCGCTTGGCTTCCTCGACTGAGAGATTGGATTGATATGCGACGCCATATGGCGGGTCAGTCCAGATGCACTGAAACGCCTTCGCCCCATCCATCAGCCGCGCCACGTCCTCGCGCTTCGTGCTATCGCCGCACAGTAGCCGATGCTCGCCTAGCTGCCACAGGTCGCCGCTCTGGCAGCGCGTGGGGCCGCTCTCGTCCGGTGTTGTGTCGAAGTCATCGCCGCCGCCGCATCCTGGTCCGTGCCCGCCAGCCGTGCCAGCGGGTCGAACGTCGCGAGCAGCGCGTCCGCTTCCTCTGCCGTCAGGTCCGTCACCAGCACCGGCAGCGGCGTGTCGCCTAGCTCCTCGGCCCGCAGGTGGCCGTCAATCAGCATCAGGCGGCCATCCGGTAGCCGGCGCACTAACTCCGCGCCGGCGAAGCCCACGCGGTCAAGCGTGTCATGCAGGTAGCGGCGTTGCGCATCATTGTGGAGCCGCCAGTTCTTCGGATTGGGCACCAGCTCTGAGGCCGGCACGCGGCGGAAGTCCACCACGCGATCACGGATGGCTGGCATGTCCGGTTGCATGTGTTGGTTACGCTTTGCCATGCTCGGTGCTTTCTACCGGCACGTCTGCCGCTATCGCCGCGTCCAGCGCCGCCAATTCGCGCTGTGCCTGGTCCGCTTTCGCCGCCGCGCGCTGCATCTGGGCCGGTGTCGGGCGCGTCACCCGCAGCCGGCGCGTCGTGACGGGCGCGGTACGGCTGGCGTACCATTCAGGCGCGGCGACGATCTGCGCATGGCGCGGGTCCAGCGGTGCGCCGGTCAGCAGGTCACGCGGGATTGCGCGTCGCGGGCGAGCTGGACGCGCCAGTTGTGTGCTGGATGGGGATATGGAAGTCGTCATGGAATGAATGTTCTCAGTGCGGGGAGAGATGGAGAGGGGTGAGCGTGTCTCGGCGTTGCTGGCGCAGCCGTCCGAGAAACCTGGGCCGTTAGCGCCATCATACCCAGGACTTTCGCGCTCACTCGTTCGTGGGAAGGAAACACGGAAGCCGCCACCATTGGCGGTGACGGCCCGTGCGCTCGCGAGCAGCCCTGTTTTCGGGCTAAAAGTCTGTACACAATGTGTTTTAGGGTATAGGGGTCTATCGTCTGACACGTGCCGGACCACTCAGCAGGTGAGCTTCCGGCGGGTTGCCGCCCGGATGGATGCTATGCGATTGTGTGTATGGTGCCTGCGCTGCGTTGTTAGCCTGCCACCTCGCCTGTCACCATAGGTCCGCCGGTACGGTCCAGCACGCCCGGCGCGTGCCACACCTCAATCTCCGGCCCGATGCGACCACCGAGGCCGTACATGTGCCGCACGAACCGCGCGATGCGCCGCTCGGTGCGTGACACCCACACGGCGCTGTGCCCGTACTCCGTCGCCACCGCCGTCATGTCGCGTCCGTCGCGCCGCACGGCCAGAATGGCCGCGATAGCTTGCCGGTCACGCATGCCGGGGAACGCCCGCAGCACGCCGCGATGCACGTAGTCCACGCGCCACCACTCCCAGCAGGTGAGCCGTTCGGCCCGCACACTGTTGGGCACCACTGGCGCGATGTACTCCACGAACGCCGGGGACCACGCCAGCCCACCGGCATACTTGCCGAGCCGCGCCGCGTGTGAGCCGTTCGCACGGTCCATCCGCGAGAAGCCGCTGTGGATGCTGAGCGGGATTGGCTTGCGCTGCGTCTGATCGCGTCGCGCATCCCAGTCTCGCACCGGCACCGTCGGCACGCTGCCATCGCTGACGAGATACGTCCCGAACAGCGGGTCCGTGTTCGCGCTCGTCTTGCGGACGGCAGGCGGTGTGCGCTCCGTCGAGGCGTGGTCGCTGGTGACGCGGGCCGTTTGACTGCCACTATGGGCCGTCTGCCGCCGCTGTGACCGCCTGGCTCGTTTCCCCACGTTCGCTCCGCGTGTGCTCGTTCTTCCGTCGCCGGGTGTCGCTCGCACGCACGCGCACTTCGCGTTCACTCCCCAGTGTACCTGAGCCGTTTTGTTTTTGTCAAGTGCCTGTGACAACGTCATAACGATTAGGGCGCGATTAGGACGCGGTTTCGCCAAACAGGAATGGTTGCGCGGGAAACTCCCCCTCCTGATTGCTGAAGGCGGTGTCCCAACCGGGCCACTGCTGGCGTGCGAACAGTTCCAGATAGGGACCATCGAATAGCCGCATGATGCGCCCGTACTGCTCGTCCGGCTTCCGGCTGTGCTGACGCTTGGGTGTCTCGATGATTTGCGGCACGTCACGAGCTTGGCGTTTGACACCGTTGCCACGGGTGCCGAGTAGACACACCTCCGCGTTGCCGCGTGTGTAATGTCCCAGGCCAGTGTAGTAGTTGCCCGTCGTCCGGTTCGTCTTGACCCAGGTAAACGCCACCGTTTTGTACGTGAACCCCCAGGCATCAAGGACCGCCAACCCATCAGGCAGGCACGGCATTGTCACCCACAGGAATAGCGCGCTATCACGAGCCGCGAAGGTGCTGACTGGCAACCGTGTGATCTGCTCAAGGCTCATGGTGGAATAGTGCGCAGCGGCGACGCGCTTCCCATCAAGGCGGCTACCATCACGCTTCATCAATGGCTTAGGCGTACTCCACACCCGATAACTCCACGGCGGGTTCGCCAGAATAACCCGGTACTGCTGCCCTTCCATCATGATACCGCCTCCCCATCATCCGCGAGCATGGCGGTGCGCAGCCGCTCCAGCGCGTGCGCCTCCACCTGCCGGATGCGCTCACGGGAGACGTTGAAGCGGTTGCCGATGTCGAGCAGCGTTTGCGGCACACCGCCGTCGAGGCCGTAGCGCAGCGTCAGCACCAGCAATTCGCGGTCGCTCAATAGCGACGCGAGCCAGCCGCGCAAGCGGTCCCATTCCACCGCCGCCAGCGCCGTCGCCTCCACGTCTACCGACGGGTCCGCGATCAACTCCAGGTACGACGGCTCACTGCCCCTGCCGCCGGCGTGCTGATGGTCCTCCGGGCTGCCACCGCCGCCGAGCTTGTGCGCCTGCCCGCGCGGCGTGATCTGTGAGAAGTGCAGCGTCGGCTCACCGAGCGCCTCGCCGTTGCCGGTCTCGCGCTGCATGCGCCGCACGGTGCGCAGATCGTCCACGCGTGCGCCCGCGTCCAGCAGGTCATCGTCGGTGGGTTCGTGTCCGTCGTGCAGCGCGAGGTAGGCGAGCCGCACGCGTTCCACCCGCCGCAGCTTGTCGCGCAGGTGGATTGGCACCCGCAGCGCGTCACTCATGTTGTCGAACTCGCGCCCGATGCGCTGGCGTATCCACAGCGTCGCGTAGGTGGAGAAGGTAAAGCCCATCTCCGGCTGGTAGAGGTCTATCGCGTGCCACAGCCCTTCCGCGCCGGCGCTCATCAGGTCGAGGATGTCCAGCGCCGCCCGCTGGAAGCGGCGATTGGCCGAGGCCAGCGCGATCACCAGCCGCAAATTGTGGTTGAACAGCGCGTGCTTCGCCGTGACGCAGCAACCGCACGCCCGTGGGGGCGTCGCGTCACCCGCGCGAACCTGCCGCGCAATCGCCAGCTCCTGCTCACGTGAGAGTAGCGGGTAGCGTTGCACGTCGGCCACGAACAGGCTGAGCAGGTCGAGGCTGCCGGTGCCGCCGTGCCCGGTGTGGCCTTGCAGCGGCTTCATGTCGCGCTGCCCCGTGCTCCCCGCGCCGCGTTCGCCGTCAACGCCGAAGTGTACGCTCAGCCGGTGGGGACGTGGCGCGGCGGGCGCGGGCGCGTCGCTACTATCGTCGTCATCCACGTCCGCCAGGAAGTCATCGTCCTCGTCATGGTCCTCGTGCAAATGTGCCGCTGCCATCGTTCCCGTCTCCCTTGCTGCCGCTATTGCCGTGGTCCCTCAATCTCAACATGCACGCGCAACACGTCGCCCGGTTCCACAAGGGTGAGCGCCTTTTCCAATGCCGCCAGCGTTGCCGTCTTGACGCCTAACTCGCTCTGATCCTCATCCCGATAGGCGACGCGATAGGCCGGTGTCTCATCGTCTCGCTGTTCCACCGGCCGCTCTAAGCGCCACAACCGTCGTGCGACAACCGCATCGTGCAACTCATACCGCTTTGCCATCTGCCGTCTCCCTCTGCCGCTCCGTCTCTGGCACCCACTCCGCGTCATAGTGATAGTTGAGGTCGGACAGTGTGTTATGCGCCTCAACCGCGCAGAACGCCATCATCGGAGCGCCCATCGCCACAAGCCCGCGTTTCCGTTCCGGCACATGCTCAGCCCGATTGCACTCCTGGCCGCAGGTGGCACATCGCACGATGTACGTCCATAGTTGCTCGTCTGCCATGCTTGTCTCCCTCGCTGTCTCACGCATCCAACACCGCTATGCCGTCATATCGTTGCCATCCGCCGCGCGCATCACCGGAACAGCCGGGGCGCGCCCGTGCTCACGCAGCCAGCGCATACCATCGCTACACGCGCCAAGGCAGCCGCACCAGCCGCAGAGCGGCCCCACACGCGCGGGAAAGTCGCCGCTCGCGCACGCCTGCTCGATCTGCCCCGCCACGCTCGCCACGTGCCGCGCGTACATGCGCACCTGCTCACTCGTGCGGGTCGTGGGCCGCGCGTCCGGCACACACGCGTAGCCCTCACCGTCCGGCGTCGCCACCACCGGCAGGGTGATGAACGTCACCCGCGACGCCGGCGCGTCCAGCGTCTCGCGTACCTGTTCAGCGAGCAGATAGGCACACGCCTGTTCTTTGCCGTGCTCATCGCCCGCGTTCCACGGCTTGCCGAGCACCTTCCAGTCCACGATGGTGCCGGGTCCGCCGTCCGGCCGCGTCACGGCGTCTATCCTGCCGGTGAAACGCCAGCCGGTGGCAGCGCCGTCCTCCACGTCATCCGGCAGTGGGAAGTCGAACGGCGTTTCCACCGCTAGCGGCTGATACCGCGCCTGCACGTGCTCCACGTAGGCGTGCAGCGCCGCCATGCCTTTGCGTTTGAGCTGGAACCGCTGCTCGTCGGCAATCAGCCCGGTCGGATCGTCATGGGCGAGCCGGGTGTCCAGCGCCTGTGTGAACGTGTGGATGAGTTGTGGATAACTGAGGCGTTTCTGTGTGGTTATCCACGCCGTGCCGTCCGCCTCGATGGCCTGATGCACCGCGTCCCCCAGGCAGAGCGCGGCAACGGGCGCTTGCGGCACGCGGTCAATCTTGGTGAGCTTCCAGCGCCTGGGACACTGCGTAAACTGTTCGATCTGGCTGTGCGAGATGCTGTGTTTGGGCTGTGTTGGCACGGGCTGTCTCCTCTCCTCAGTGGTTGTGGTCATTGTCGCTGTGGCTGGTGTGGCGATTGGTAGCGCCGGACGCGCCGCTAGCGCCTGGATGCCGCGCCGGATATCGTCAGTGCTGGCTCGCGTCGTGTAGCGCCCCCACGCGTCCGCGCCGGCCATGACCGCCAGATGTGGCGCGAGCGCGAGAAGCGGGTAGCCGTTGGCGGCGGCCCGGGCGGCGAGGCGGGCGCGGTGGGTGTTGGGCGCGGTCATTCAGCACGCTCCCGCCACCATTGCTCGCGGCCTGTGGTATCCGGCGTGTCAGGTGTTGGTGGCTCGTCTGTCGTGTAGCGCCGCTCCAGCGCCAGATAGCGCGTGCGCGGACCGTCGAAGTACAACTGCACCTGCCCGGTGGGGCCGTTGCGATGCTTGGCTAGTATCAGGTCCGCGATGTGCTTGCGCTCGGTATCGGGGTTGTACACCTCCTCACGGTGGATGAACAGCACCACGTCGGCGTCCTGCTCCAGACTACCGCTTTCACGCAGGTCGCTAAGTTGCGGGCGCTTGTCGGCGCGGTTCTCGACCGCACGGGAGAGTTGGGAGAGCGCGATGAGGGGCACGTTCATCTCACGCGCAAGGTTTTTCAATCCACGTGAGATAGCCGAGACCTCTTGCACGCGATTCTCCGGCCTGCCGCTGGTGATATCCCCTCCACCGCTGGTCACACCTGCCATGATTTGCAGATAGTCCACCACGACCAGGTCAACGGCGTGTTCCAGGCGCTGCCGCTTGACGCGCCGCCGAATGTCCGCGACGGAGAGGCCGGGGGTATCCTCGATGTAGAGCGGCAAACCGGACAGCCGCGCCATCGCGTCCATCGCCTGATGCCAGTCGTCATCGTCCAGGTGTCCCGTGCGCAGCGCCATCAGGTCAATCCCACTCTCCATCGCCACCAGCCGCTCAATCAACTCGTCCTCGCTCATTTCCAGCGAGTAGAACGCGACGCCGTGCCCTTCCTTCGCCGCGGTCAGCGCGAGGCAGAGCGCCATGCCGGACTTGCCCACGGCGGGTCGCGCCGCGAGCAGGATCAAGTTGCCGCCGCGCCAGCCACTCGTCGTGCGGTCCAACTCGCCGTAGCCGCTAGGGATGCCCACCAGTCCCGCACCGTGCGTGTTCCGCTCCTGCAACGCCTCTAAGCGGTCGGCATAGGCTGAGAGCGCATCACCCACGCTGCGACTGCTCTGGCGCGTGCCGGTGTGCCGCTCGGTGATACCCGCAACGATGTGTTCCGCTTGAACCAATGCCTCATCGCTGTCTGGCTCATTGTAGGCGATGCCGGCGATCTGCCCCGCGCCGTGAATGAGTGAGCGCAGCGTCGCCTTGTGCTCCACGATGCGAGCATAGTACACAGCGTGGCGACTCGTCGGCACCTGATTGGCAAGGCTGCTGACGTAACTCACGCCGCCTACCTCATCCAGTTTGCCGCGCCGCCGCAACTCGTCCGCCAGCGTGATGAGGTCTGACGGCTCACCCGCATTGTGCAGGTCCACTATCGCATGATAGATGTCGCGGTTCGTATTGCGGTAGAAGTCATCAGGACGCAGCACCTCTACCACGTCCGCTATCACGTCGCCGTCAATGAGGATGCTGCCCAGGACCGCCGTTTCCGCGTCCACGTCCTGCGGCAGTAACTTCTCATACGGTTGCGTATCCGGTTGTCGCCTGCCGCCATTGCCGGTGTCTCGTCCCGGCACCGCACGTAGCGCCATCGTCGTCTCTCCTCTATCCGCTCCGCCCACTACCGTTTGCGTAGGTTCACGCCATCCACTTCCACCACGTCGCAGCACTCAATCAGGCGTTCCAGGATACGTGCGCCGATGCGCTCACCAAGCGCCTTGAGGCCGTAGTTGGTCGTGAGGCAGATCGGCATCTCGCGCTCGTACCGCTCGTTGACGACGCTGAACAAGCGTTCCTGCACCCACTCGTTTTGCTGCTCCACGCCAATGTCATCCAGCGCCAGAAGCTTCACCTGCTTGGCGCGGGCGAGCGAGTGCGCGTAGGAGCCGTCGGCGTAGCCGCCACGGAGCGTGTCGAAGAAGTCGGTGGAGGTGGTAAACCAGAGCGGCGCGATGTCCGCGCCGTTGTAGATGGGGTAGGACCGCGATGGACGCGGCGTGTACTGCGGCACGTAGTGTGTCACCAGTTCACGCAAGGCGGCGATGAGCAGGCCCGTCTTGCCGGTGCCGAACACGCCTTTGAGGATCAACCCGCGCGTGCCGTCCCACGCCTGGGTAAACCCGCGCAACGCCGCCACCGCCGCCGCCGTCTCAGTGGTCATGGGGTACGTGTCGAAGGTCTGCGCCAGCCGCCGCGTCGGCACGCCGCCGCGCACCAGGTACTCGCGCACCGTCTCCGCGCGGTGCGCCGCTTCCTCCACACGGAAGCGTGCGCGCCCCTGCTCACACTGTGAGCAAGGCACCAGGAACGGCCCTTGCGCGAGCCGCCCCGTGTCCTGGCAGTCATAGCAGGTGCCGGTGTAGGCGGCGCGTGCAGCATCCGCATGCGCCTTGCGTTCACTCATGTGCGCCTGAATCGCGGTAATGCGAGAGGCAAGCGCGGGATTACTGTGAGATGGGCGATGGTTGTTGTTGTTTGCCGGGTCGCTTGACGTAGCGGGCGTACTCACCGTCGTCATGCGCGTCAGGTTGTGCGGGCTGGTAGGGTTGCCGTCGTGCTGCTGCTGATGTGCCATTGCTGACGTCTCCTCTGCGTTGCTGCTGTGTCGTATGCTCAACGTCGCGCCGGAACGCTTCCAGGTCGCCGCTGTGTGCCACGAAGGTCTTAGCGACGGACTTGAGTGAGAGAAACTTCCCCTGCCAGTAGGGTTCGCGCTTGATGAGCCGATACCACGCCATGACTTCATCCACAGACACCGGCTGGCCGTCACGTGCGGTAGAGAACCAGTGCAGGCCGTCACGTTCTTGCCCCTCGGCGGGGTGCTTCTTGAGGTGCATCTCAGCACATAGCGCCTTGATGCCTTGAGCGACGTAGGCTTGTTCTTCGCCCGTATACCTGCGGGAGCGTGTGGCAGTGGATTTCTTTGACGGGGGTGCCGCAACCGGCTCTGCCGGTGCGGGTGATGCGTGAGCATCACTCTCTATCTGTTTAGAGACTTTATTTCTCTCTTTATTTATAAGGTGCTCAATTTTTGCGCTAGTTTGCGTCTCAACTAGCGCATTTTTTGACACAACTAGCGCATTTTCTGCGCTAGTTTGCGTCTCAACTAGCGCATTTTTTGCGCTAGCCCCCTCGTCTTCAACTAGCGCAGTTTTTGCGCTAGTTGATACAGTGCATCGCGCAGGCAGTGTCCAGGCGGTGATGGGGAGCAGATGGTACGCACGGACCTGGGTACGCCCGCGCTCGCCCGCGTCTGAGGCGATGATGTGCGCTGCCTCTAGCTCCTGTAGTCCCCTCATCACGGTGTTACGTGAGAGGTTGAGGGTGTCACCGAGCTGCTTGTAGGATAGACGAATGCTCTCCCGGTGATAGCCAAGGGTGTTGCGCACGATGTAACTGAGGCAGTAGTACGCCGTGGGACTGATGACACCCAGGAGGTCATCATAGTAGGCGTTGTCTGCCTGTGTGAAGCCACGCATCGGCAGGCGTCGCACGTTATCCGGCGCGTCGTGCGACACGTCTGCTGGGGCGGTACTGGCGGTGTACGTGCCTCGATCCTCTGCCATGCGCCGCTCCCATATCTGTGCTGTCGCTGTCGCTGTCGCTGTCATTGAATAGGGGTATCGTTGTTCCACGTCGAGGAAACTTTCTAGCCCGCCGTCAGTAGTACCGCTGCGACGCACCGCGCCGCTGTGGTATACTGGTGGTGTGCGGTTGACTGCGTTGACTGATCTGCGACTGATCTGCGCTCCACGGTTCGTTGCCATCGTCCCGTTGCCTCTCAGTTGCCGGTCACTGTTCCGTTTCACTTTCATTCGCATCCCGTCTCACTCACGCGCATTCGCGCACGCCGCCCGGCTCACCCGCGTAGTCGTCTCCGCGGGTCGTCCGGGCGGTTCCCCTTTTCCTGCCTCCCACCGCGTGTCTGCATGGTCATGCTGTCCAGCCCCTTGCCTCAGCGTCATGGGCCGCCACCATCGCGGCCAGGATCGGAAAACATTGTTGTGGGACCACTGCGTTGCCGAGCGCCTTCAGCCGTGCCGCTCGGTTCGGGACCGTGCCCGTGACGGTGCGCGGCGCTTCCCAGGGCGCTTGCGGCTGTCCGGGTCCGGTGGGCCAGGGATGGCGGGGGCATCCAGCGCCGTCCAGCCTTCCGGGAAACCCATCAGCGACTCGACCCATTCGGGGTTGAGCTTGCCGGGAGTCGCGTTGCCCTGATTGACCTCGGCAGAGAGATACAGTCCGTGTATCCCGGCTTCCTGCGACGGCGTGCGTTTTGTCTGTCGTGCCTCGTTCGGTGATGCCCGCGGTGTCGGCCACGTCGCTATCGCTGAAAGGTGCGGGCGTCCGCGGCTGTCCCTGGCATTCGGCCCACTGTGATGTCCGTCCGTGCTCATCGGCGTGGGCCACACCTTCACCGCTTCGCGCAGTTGGAAGTCCTTTCCTAGAGCTATCCGCTTCGTGGAAGCGCCGCCTGTACCGTCCATTGTCATCGGCGTGGGCCACGACAAAGCAGCGTTCGCGGAGGTGCGGCGCACCCGCGGCAGCAGCCGGAAGTACAAACGCCCGGCTTTCGTACCCCGCGGTGTCCAGGTCAGCGAGTACACGGTCGAGTGCCATGCCGACGAAGCCAGCAACGTTCTCGACAAGTACCCAACCTGGCTCGTAGATTTGCACAATACGCAGCATCTCCGGCCAGAGGTAACGGTCATCTGCCGCGCCCCCGCGCTTGCCGGCGACACTGAAGGGCTGGCAGGGGATGCCTCCTGCCACAACATCAACGCGTCCAAAGTCGTGCTCCCACACCTTGCGTATGTCGCCTACGCGCTTCACGTCCGGCCAGTGCTTCGCCAGCACACGGCGGCAATACGGGTCAATCTCCACCTGGCCGACGATCTGCATGCCCGCCCATTCGGCGGCTAAATCAATGCCGCCGATTCCAGAGCAGAGCGACAGGAATCGCAGCGGCCTGGTGTCTGCCATCTTCACTACCCCACCTTGCCGCGCTCATTCAGCCGCCGCGTGTACTCCTGGTGCGGAATGAACACGCCGCGCTGTGTCGCCCGCGCCGCTCGCTGCATGCAGCGTTTGCAGCGCCCGTCCCGCCCGTATACGCCGTCGCGCCAGTCGAGCGCGTGCTGGCACTGCTCACACGTGGCTGCCGTGGGCGTGGCAGGCGCTTCCGCTGCCACTGGCGCTGCGTCCGTCTCCGCCACCGCTACCGCTACCGTGTCGGTCGTCATGCGATACTCCATAGAACTGGCTGTATCTCAGCCGCTATCCGCTCCTCGGCCAGTGCGATGTAGGCCGCGTTCAACTCAATGCCGAGATAGTGCCGGTTGTGCCGGCGTGCTACCACGCCGGTTGTTCCAGCTCCGAAGAATGGGTCCAGTACCAGATCGCCGGGACGGGAGCCAGCGAGGATGCAGCGCCCAGCCAGTGCTTCGGGCATGGTCGCGGAATGCTCGCTGCATTGTTGCGGTGGAATCGTCCAGACTGTGTTGAGGCTGCGGATCACGCTCTCATCGCAGTAGTAGCGGGCACGCTTGGCAAACAGGAACACATACTCGTGCGCCTTCATTGGCCGGTCGCGTGTCGGGTCCGGCATCGCGCCGTGTTTGTGCCATACCACGTCGGAGCGCAGCCACCAGCCATCGGCTTGCAGCGCGAAGGCGACGAGCCACGGCACGCCGAAGAGTTGTTTATTCTGGTAGCCGGTGCCGTTCGTGTGCCGCTGCTTGCCGCCCTCATCGCGCCGTGTGCCACCTGTGCCCTTATGATTGCTGTAGCCCGCGCCGGCGTAGCTATCGCCCAGATTAAGCCAGAGTGTGCCGTCATCTGTCAGCACGCGCTGAACCTCCTCGAAGATCGCCACCATCCGGTCCACATACGCCGCCGGCGCCGCCTCCAGGCCAAGTTGCGCATCCTGCCGGATCGCACCGCAGTTGACGCAGTGGCCGCCAACATACTTTGGACGCCAGTGGCCGGCTGCGACGTTCTTCCGGCGTCCGTTCGGTCCTGGCACCTCACAGGCCCACGGCGTGCGTTCGGCGTCCATAATCACATGTGAGCAGGACGCCTTACCACCGACCCATACCGCCGTCCCGTAGTCACGTTGCGCGTAATAGGGCGGCGACGTTACGCAGCACTGCACGCTCCGTGATGGCAACTTGCGCAGCACCGAGAGCGCATCACCGTGCAGGATGGTGTCGCAACGCATGTCCGCCATCGTCTCGCCTCTCCGTCTCTCGCTCACTCGTTTGCCAAACGCACACACAGTCGCGCAACGTTATAACGATAAGGGCGCACAACGCCGCCGACCTGGGGCCGTGACACCCCTATTCAAGCCCCCTTGCGACAACCCACTACTACGCGGGTCCACTCTGGTGGACCTGCATACTCGTCGGTCGTAGCGCCTGCGTACCTCCTAGGCGGAGTCGCGCTCGCGCATCATCCGCTTGGCGGCCCGCCGCATGCCGTCTACGTCGTACTTCGCCAGTTTCTCTCGCGCCGCGTCGCTCATAAAGCGGCGGATGGAGTACGACTCACCAGCGGCTTTGCGTGCGGCGACGACGAGTTGAATCTTCTCCAAATCCTCGTCCTCAATCCAGACCCGCGCCTGTCGCTGGTTGGCTGGAATACCCGACATATCTCACCTCCCTCTACGCCGTTACTCGGACACATTCAGTGCGTCCATTCCACACACCACAGTATACACGATGCGCCTATGGCACGTCAATAGCATGTATCAGTCACTACCGCACTAGCCCACAAGTCCATTAACCCGCTCGCACGTCCACCTGTGCCTGCCGCAGCGTGTCGAGCGCGTCACGTACGGCGGGATGCAGCCGCACAGCGGTCGTGACCAGCTCACAGGACGCGACGGGAGGCGCGGGGGCGTAGGAGGCGTGGTGGTAGCCTAAGAGCCGCACCGGCAGGCCGTGTGGCTCGATCAGCAGCGCCGCCATGCGGCCGCGCTCATCCGCGGTCATCCGCGACCAGAGCGTTGCCAGCGCGACGACCTGCCGCCCGGCGAAGATCAGGGCGTCCGCGTGGTGCGCCGCGCCGCCGCGACTGGCCGCCAGCGCCGCGTCGAGCCGCGCAATCTCCCGCTCCGCCTCCTGCACGCGCTGGTTGCGTTCGGCGCGGTCAATCAGCAGGTCGTGGTACGACTCGATCACGCGCCGCCGCCGTTCCTGCCACGCCCGCCGCTCGCGTTCGAGGTCACGCCCCGTGCCGTCACCCGCGCCACTCCCGGAGCCGCCGCCGTGCCCGCGCTCACGTTCGCTGGCGGTGACGTAGCGGCGGATCATCGCTTCCCACTGCGCCGGGAACAACTGTTCTACCTGCGCCAGCCAGTCGAGCCACGCCGCCCGCACGTCCTCTACCCGTGCGAAATGCCCCTGGTCCGGGCACGTGACGCCGCGCTGTACCGCCTCACAGCGATACTGCTCATAGGTCGTGCGCGTTCCGTCCTTGCGCCGCTTCGAATAGAACCGGGTGACATACGCCCGCCCGCCACAGGTGGCACAGACGACCAGCCCGCGAAACTCCGCCGCGCTTTCCCCCGCTTCCGGGGCCGTGCGGTACGCGCCGCGCCGCCGCCCGCCGGTGGCGATGCCTTGCATCGTCTGCCACTCGTCCCACGTGCATGCCGCCACGTGCGCGCCGGGGTATTCGATGCCGGCGGAGACGACGGTGCCGTGCGTCTCCCCCGGCCGCCACGGGCGGTAAAAGACGTTGGCGCGAATGGTGGCGACGTTCTGGCGCGTGAAGCGGCCCAGCCAGGGATCGGCGCTGGCGGCGCGGTCGGGCACGGCATAGGCGGCGTTGTCCACGCGCCAGCGGCCAGCGGCGTTCAGCCGGTCTGCCACCTCTTGCGCGGTGTGACCGAGCAGGGTGAGCCGCTTCAACTCCTGATAGCCCGCCCACGCGCCGCCGCCATCCGGCCCATCGTCCGGCACCGGCGGCGCTTTGCCGAGCGCCTGCACGCCTTCCGGCAGTGGCTCATCCTCGCGGAGACGGCGGTAGCCGAACGGCACCCGGTTCATCTGCAAGCCGCGTTTGGCGCGTCCGCGGATGCCTTTCTTGACTTCCTCGCTCAAGTTGTCGGTGAAATATTGCGCGACGGAGCCGAGCATGTTGGCGAGCAGCTTGCCTTGCGGCGTGGTGAGGTCGGGCCGTTCGACAATCGAGAGGATGCCCACGCCCGCGCCGGAGAGGTCGCCTATCGCCTCCAGTTGCACCCGCAGGTTACGGCTGAAGCGGTCGAGCTTGTGGACGACGATCAGGTCGAGGCGGCCAGCGCGGGCGTCCGTGAGCATGCGCTGGAACTGGACGCGCTTGGCGAGCTTCTCGCCGCGTGCGCTCTTGCCCTCCTCGGTGTACCACGTGATGTCCCAGGCGGCGTTGCTGTCCCTACTGTCCCTGGCCCACGCCGCCGCTTCCTGCGTGATCGCGTCGCGCTGCTCGGAGATGCTATAACCTTGCAGTTGCTCCTCGCGTGACACGCGCGGATACGCCCCGACGCGCACCACGCGGGCTGCCGCTGGCGGCTGTTGCTGTTGTGGTGGGTGTTGCGGTGATGGGTGTTGCTGTCGCCGTAGATCGTTGTTTCGTGCCGCCACGTCCGCCACCCCTTCCCGCTCGTCCGGTCGTTGTCGTTCTCGTTGCCGCATCGCCAGTATAGCAAACCCGTGCGGGGTCATGGTCATGGTCACGGGTCATGGCGTGCGGCTGTTGCGCCTCAAGCGCCACGCGCCGTGCGATGTCGCCCCACAGCGTCAGGAGCGCCAGCAGGTGCGGATGCAGCCGCTCGCCGCCGTAGGGGTCGCCGCGCCAGCAGAGCGGCAGGGTGGCATTCGTCATGGCTGCTCCTACTCTAGCGGCTCAGCAATTCTGAGCCAGCGCCGCCGCAATCGTCTGGACCGCCTCGC
>JADMIN010000938.1 GCA_015478575.1 Ktedonobacterales bacterium
GTGCGGCGCGATCCGCGCCTGGTATTTCGCGTAGAGCGCGGCGCAGGCGTCACGGCGCAGCGGCGCTGAAGCAGGGGGCTGGGCAGTCATGGGCAGCGTCATCGTGCGTCTCCCGTCAGCTCATAGCCTGCTTCGCCAGGTGGACCAGGAGTCGCACATCGAAGGAGGGTGGCAGGAGGTGCTGCGCACCGCCGCCCGCTTCACGTTCCAGGAGAAACCCCACATCGGCCTCGCGAGATCGGCCATCCTCCACCGCAGCGCTTCCAGCACCGGGGAAGCTCAGTCGGCTACGGAACGGGGGCAACGCTTCCAGAGCGTCTTCCAGCCCACCCGCCGGGGTAGAGGCAACGAGCAGGTGCAGCCCGACCTCATGCCCGTGCGCGACCAGGGCGTGAAACGCCTGCCAGGTCATTTCATCCTGGTAGAGACCGAGGTCCTCCTCGACGAAGATCAGCCAGGGGGCGGGAGCAACGTTCGCCTGAGACGATCGCCGCTCGAGTTCCTGGTGCAGCACGTGCATCGCCTGGATCAGCGCTGGCCGGGTGCTGGCGACCAGCCTGGTCTGCGCGTGCAAGCGGAAGAGGGTAGAGAAGTGCTGCCGCAGGTCGAGCAGGATCACGCGCAGGGCCTCGGGATCGTTGCGGGCAAAGAGCTGCGCCAGCAGCGAGTACACCAGGCGGTCTCTGGCCTGATCGTTCGCGCTCAGGATACGCAGGGGCGCTGCCTCGGCAAGGGTCGTACAGAGCAGTTCCCCTGCCTCATCCACCCCCAGGATCACCTGCAGGGCATTGGGGGCAAGCATGCCGAGCCACTCGTAGAGGTCGGGCTGCACGCGCGATGCGCTTACGGTTCTCACAGTCATAGTCGTAGTGCCTTTCATATAGTCATTTATGCTGATGGATAACGCGCTACAGGGTCTCCGTTTCCGCCTCGGCCTCGCAGGGGTTTGCGCGGCGGTAGCTGGTGTACACCGGTAAGAGAATCAGGAACTGCAACGCCCCCCAGGCGAGCGCGCGGAGTGGGGGAGGGGGGAAAGGCGTGCCCAGGAGCACGAACGCCGCCGCGCTCTCCGCGAGTACCGCGATGCCCGCCGGGAGGGAGAGAAAGAAGAACCCGTCCAGCGCGTCCTCGCCGTGCAGCCGAGCGAACTGTTGGAGAGACGTCCGTACCGGTGCTCGAT
>JADMIN010000194.1 GCA_015478575.1 Ktedonobacterales bacterium
CTTTCGCAGGAGGTCAGCGTACATCGCGCCGAGACCAGCCGCGCCGACGCTCTCGACCAGCACCCACGTCACCTGATCTGACCTGCCAGACGGCCGCTCGCGTTTCGCTGACGCCGCCAGCGAGACATTCGCGCCGCGCCGCGCGCGGAGACCGCGCAACCACGCACCAAAGCCAGCCACCATATCATCTCCCATCACGTGTAGCCAGTCAACAGGCAAACGTTAACCACGCGCGGTTCTCTATGCCTCATCGAAGAGCGCATCCACAAACTGCAGCGCATCAAAGGACGCCATATCCTGAATCTGCTCGCCGGTGCCAACATACTTGATGGGCAAGCCAAGCTCTGAGGCGATGGCAAAGGCGATGCCCCCACGCGCCGTACCATCCAGTTTGGTCAGAATGACGCCGCTCACACCGGCATCTCGCACAAACTGCTTGGCCTGGAGGAAGCCGTTCTGCCCGGTCGTCGCGTCAATGACTAACAGAATCTCATGCGGCGCCTCAGCATCGTACTTCTGCAGCACCTTGACGATCTTTTTGAGCTCCTCCATCAAATTGAACTTCGTATGCAGGCGCCCAGCGGTATCAACGATCAGCACATCAAAAGCGCGTGCCTGCGCCGCCTGCATCGCGTCATAGACGACCGCGCCGGGGTCGGCGCCATGCTGATGGCTGATGACCGGCACGCCCACGCGCTCACCCCAGGTCTTGATCTGCTCTGTCGCCGCCGCGCGGAAGGTATCTCCCGCGGCGAGCAGCACACGATGCTTCTGCCGCTTGAGCAGATTGGCCAGTTTCGCGATACTCGTCGTCTTGCCGACGCCATTCACACCTACCACCAACACCACGGTGATGGGCGACGTTTCCGAGAAGACGAGCGGCTCTGGCTCGCCCAGCAGCAGTTCCATCTCTTCTTTGAGGGCATCACGCAGTTGCGCGCCGCGCTCCAGTTGCTCAGCCGCCACGCGCTCGCGGAGCGTCACCATCAGCTTCTCTGTCGTCTGCACACCGACATCGCCGGTGATCATCGCCTCTTCCAATTCGTCCCAGAGGTCGTCAGTGATCTCGTCGGCCTCCTCCAGCGCGGCATTGACGTGGCCGAAAAGTTGGCGTGTGCGTCCCAGGCTGAAGCGGAAAGGATTACGTAAGCGACCGCTACGAGGTTGGTCCGATTCTTGATCGACTGCTTCGGCATCCCGCTCGGCCTCGGCGTCCGAGGCAGGTGGCAGGATCACCCCGCCTGGCGGCGGTGCGGGATTCCGCTGAATGGGGGGCGCTATGGCCGCCGTGCTGGGCCGCGTTGTCGGAGCGGGCGGGGGCGCGGCAGGCGCGCTGTCGCGTGCGGCTGTGGGGGGCTTGGCTGTCGTCGCTCGTATGTCGGGTGGTGCGCTCGGTAGGGCCTCGGAGAGCGTTTCAGGCGCGTCTGGCGCTTCCTGCTCCTCCTCCTCAGGCAGACCGAACAAATTCTTGCGGAATCGCTTGAACACGTTTCTGTATCCTTGGAGTATCACACATGGGAGTATCACACATGGCGAGCGTCATATGAGTGGTCTGCGCCTCCCGCGTCCCATGCGTAGGCATGACACGACAAAAGGGCGTATTCGCTGTGCTGTTCGCTGCCCAGCTACTGAATACGCCCCGCGCAGCCGACACTGTAGGATACCACACCGGCCCGATGCGTTCTGTGCGGTCCGTCGCGCTTGCGTGCCGCACTCGTACGAACGCGATGATTCAGCGCGCGTTGCGGTAGGGATGCATCGAGGCATCGCTTACCGGCTCATTGATGATGACATCGCCGTTACGAATCTTGATGTTGTAGAGGCAGTTCGGGTTGGTGCAGATCCACGCCTTGTACTGGATCGAAGCCCCCTGACTGCCAAAATCCGAGAGTGGGACCAAATCGCCCGCACCACACTTGCGACAGCGCGGAAACGCCAACTCCATGCCTATCGCCCCTTCCTCAAGGTACATGCACTATTCATCCGCCCACCCACCCAGAGTCGCCAGTTCGAATAGGGAAGGGGTGTGTTTCTTCGCGACCAACCACCGCTTCCACTGCCACGGGCGGCATGACCTGTATTCAGTGCAACTATACCATACTTTCGTTATCCGCCGCTCCTCACAAGCGGTCCCACTGGCGGATGGTCGCAAGTTCGGGGCCATCTCAGGTCACCCAAGAGGGAGAGCGGTGCGAGGGGAAATCAGTCACTCAGCCGCTCCTGGGCGCTCTCCACGCCGTTTGCGGGCGCCTTCTTCTGACCCTTCGGCAGAGAGTGTGTCCGAAAGTGTGTCCGCGCGCCTCCATCGCCCGTTATACATCCTGTCAGGCCCGCGAGACACAAGAGTACCAGCGCGTGCCAGTGGAATTGCCTTTCACCGGCGGCTGCGTTATACTGCCAAGAGCAGGCATACGCCAGATGCTCGCCTGCCATCCCCGGCACGAGCGCTGACCCGATGCTGCTTGCGGGCCGAACACTCTTTCGAGGAGGCTCTCATGGATACCCACGACCGCCCTATCCGCCGCGTGCGCCGCGTGCGCTCCACGTCACCCAGGGGGCACGAGCTGGCGGCGGTGGAGCAGGGAGCGCCCAGCGTGAGCGTCCGTGAACTGCCCGTGTTGCCCGTGCGGAACGCAGTCCTGCTGCCCAATATGGTCGTACCGCTCTTCATTGACCGTGATCCCGCTCTGCGCGCGGTCGAGGATGCGATGAATCATGACCGCACCATCCTGATCGTCTCACAACGCTCCGAGGAGGTCGGCGATCCACTCCCCCAAGATGTCTATCATATTGGCACCGAGTGCGCCGTCAACCGCGTGCTGCGCATGCCCGATGGTGCCAGCAGTGTGCTCATTCAAGGGCTGCGGCGCTTCCGTATTGACGCCTGGCTGCAACAGTCGCCCTTCGGTCGCGTGCGCGGCGTGGCCTTTGATGAACCGACGCTTCAGGACGAGCGTTTGGAGGCGCTCGCGCGCACGGTGCTTGGCTATTTTGAGTCGTGTACGAAGCTGAGTCCGAAGCTCAACGAGGATAGCTACATCCAGGCGCTCAATCTTGAGCTACCTGGCGCGCTCGCGGATTTCGTCGTCACGCAGATCGAGCCGCCACTGGCCAAGCGTCAGGAGATTCTGGAGGCCCTCGATCCACATGAGCGCCTACGACAGGTCTGTCTGCTCATGCGCCACGAGCTGAGCGTGCTCCAACTGGAACAGCGAATTCAGACCGAAGTGCAGCATGAGGTGGATCGCGGACAGCGCGAGTATTACCTGCGTGAGCAGTTGAAGGTCATCCAGCGTGAACTGGGCGAGCACGACCCGGCTCTGCGAGATAGCCTGGATCTGCGCGCCCGTGTCGAGGCCGCCGGGATGCCCGAGCAGGTGCGCACCCGTGCCCTCAAAGAGGTCGAGCGCATGGAGGGTTTGCCCTCGATGGCGCCCGAATACGGTGTGTTGCGTGGGTATATTGATTGGCTTCTCGCGCTGCCCTGGCAGACGCGCACTGAGGATCAGTTCGATCTGCGGCGGGTGGCCGACGTGTTGGACGCCCACCATTTTGGTCTGGAGAAGGTGAAAGACCGCATTCTCGAATTTATGGCGGTGCGCAAGCTGGCGCCAGAGGGGCGAGCACCCATTCTCTGTCTCGCCGGGCCTCCCGGAGTAGGCAAGACATCGCTCGGACGCTCAGTGGCTGAGGCGTTGGGTCGTAAGTTCGTGCGCGTCTCCCTGGGCGGCGTCCGTGATGAAGCGGAGATCCGCGGCCACCGCCGCACCTATGTCGGCGCGTTGCCTGGCCGCATCATCCAGACGATGAAACTCGCGGGCACGACCAACCCCGTCTTCGTGCTCGACGAGATTGATAAGCTCGCCGCGGACTATCGTGGTGACCCGGCGGCGGCGCTGCTCGAGGTGCTCGACCCAGAACAAAACAACGCCTTCTCTGACCACTATCTTGAGGTGCCATATGACCTCTCGAAAGTGCTCTTCATCCTAACGGCGAATGTGCTCCATACCATTCCCGCGCCCTTGCGTGATCGCATGGAGGTCATCGAGATACCGGGGTACACCGAGGATGAGAAGGCACACATCGCGGAGCGTTTCCTGGTCTCTCGCTTGATGCGCGATACTGGCCTTACCGCCGCGCGCTTTGAGATTGACGAAGGCGCCATCCGCCGCGTGATTCACGAATATACCTTCGAGGCGGGAGTGCGCAACCTAGACCGTGAGTTAGCCGCGATTATGCGTCGCGTCGCGCGCCGTGTCGCTGAGGGGCGTCGTCACAAGGCCACTATCACGGCGAAGACGGTGCCGCTGTATCTGGGCGCGCAGAAGTACTTCCCGACGGAAGCGGAGGAATCAGATCAAGTGGGCGTGGCCACCGGTCTTGCCTGGACCGCGGCAGGCGGTGATCTCACCACGGTCGAGGTCATGGCCGTGCCAGGCCGAGGCAACGTGCAGCTCACCGGCCAGCTTGGCGACGTGATGAAGGAATCGGCTCAGGCGGCATTGACCTTCACCCGCGCCCGTGCCGCGTCGCTGGGTCTGTCCGAGACCTTCCACGAGCGCAACGATATCCACGTTCACTTGCCAGCCGCCGGCATTCCGAAGGATGGCCCCTCGGCGGGGATGACCATGGCCATCGCCATGATCTCCGCCCTCACTGGCCGCGCCATTCGCCGCGATGTGGCCATGACCGGTGAGATCACGCTGCGCGGGCGCATCATGCCGGTCGGCGGCATCAAGGAGAAGGTGCTGGCTGCCCACCGCGCGGGCATCACGACGATCATCCTCCCGCAACGCAACCTCAAGGACCTAGAGGATGTGGCGCCTGAAGTGCGTCTGGCCCTGACATTCGTGCCAGTAGATTGCATGGATGATGTCATTGGCGTGGCGCTTCCAAGCGCTGGGCCGCAGAGCACAGGCGAGCTTTTCCCCCCTCCCTCTGGCGGCATGCTGACGCGCACCCCTCCATCGCCGCGCGCGCTCCCTGATCCCTTGCCCGCGGCGGGACGGGTGGCACGCCCACGTGCCCGCCGCACGCCGGTGGTCGTTGGCCAGCCAACCAGCAGCCCCAGCGCGATCTAGCGGAACGACCAGCAATGCCGCCCGTGGCAACGGGGCGACCCGCATCTCAAGAGACAGCGACTAGCGTTTGCGCACTTTGCGCATGCCGCTGGCGGTCGCTGGCATCGCGCGGGAGGTGGTGGCGGCCTTCGATCGCTTCGCCGCCGATTGCCCCGAGGATGCGCCGCCCGGAGCGATGACCCGGCGGTAGAGATCGGTGCAGAGGAGGCCATCTGGGTCGCTCTGTGCCTTCACCTCGCGGAAGCGTGCGAGCCGCTGCTCCCCGATCATACGCCGCGCCTGCTCCGCATTCGCGGCGCTATCGGTGGCGAGCGAGCAACATCCCCCAGCCTCGATCACGATCGTGTTCAGGTCTCGCAGCAACGCCTGTGCCCGTGCCTCACCGCCGGGACGCAAGGGAATCTCCAACGTGAGCGAGTAGCCAGCGGGCAGAGGCGTCAGCAGAAAGTCGCTCGCACGGTGCTTTTTCAGTAGCGCGAGCGATGGCACGTGCTCCGCCACCTGTGCCCGAACCAGCAGGCCGCGGATAGTCTCGATGGCCGTATCCCTGGGCAGGAAGCTCTGGTGTGCGACCAACCCATGAGGTGCCAAGATGGATCGGCGCACGGCGACGTCATCGCGCGTAAAAGTCGCCGCCACAGAGGTCTGGAGGTGGGGCCGACGCCGGTTGATACCCTG
>JADMIN010000195.1 GCA_015478575.1 Ktedonobacterales bacterium
GGATGGCGCGCTGGTGGATGGCGCGCTGGTGGATGGCGCGCTGGTGGATGGCGCGCTGGTGGATGGCGCGGCGCCCTTTTCAGGTAGAATGGAACGAGAGGAATGGCTGGATCTTGGCGGCGAGCACTCGCGCGTCATCAGGGGTACCATGCCTTCCGGTCGCCTATCACGTGCTACGACTCAGCGCCTGGAGTATGACATGTCTACCCAACAGCGGCACAACGGCGCGCACGACGATCCCTCGTCCCAGGGCGAAGCCGCCCCACCCCGCGAGCCACGTGAGCTAGGATTCGAGACCCGCGCGGTGCATGCTGGGCAACGCCCCGATCCCCACACGGGCGCGCGGGCCATCCCGATCTACCAGAGTTCCGCTTTTGTCTTCGAGGATACCGACAGCGCCGCGGCCTACTTTAACTTGCAAGAGTACGGCAACATCTACTCGCGTATCATGAATCCGACCGTCGCCGTGTTCGAAGAGCGCATCGCCAACCTAGAGGGCGGCGCGGGCGCGGTGGCCTTCGCCAGCGGCCTCGCCGCGCAGGCGGGCGCGCTCTATACTCTGCTGCGGCCGGGCGACCAGATCGTCTCATCGCGCGCCATCTATGGCGGCAGCATCGCCCAGTTCAAGAGCGTGCTCGGCAAGTTCTCGGTGGAGGTCGCGTTCGTGGATGGCGACGACCCCGCCGCGTGGCGAGCCGGGCTGCGCGAGAACACCAAAGCACTCTTTGGCGAGACCATCGGCAACCCCGGCGGCAACATCCTCGACATCGCCATGGTCGCCGACATCGCCCACACGCACGGTGTGCCGCTGATCATAGATAATACATTCGCGACGCCCTATCTCTGCCGACCCATCGAGTGGGGCGCCGATCTGGTGATCCACTCCGCCACCAAGTATATTGATGGCCACGGCACCAGCATCGGCGGTGTGGTGGTGGACTCGGGCACGTTCGATTGGTCGAATGGGCGCTTTCCGACCATTGCGGGGCCGTCAGCGGCGTACCATGGGCTGATGTTCCACGAGACCTTTGGCATGTATGGCTATCTGATGAAGTTGCGCGCCGAGACGCTACGCGACCTAGGCGCTTCGCTGAGTCCCTTCACCGCGTTCATCTACGCGATCGGCCTAGAGACGCTGCCCGTGCGTATGGAGCGCCACGTCGCCAACGCGCGGGGTGTCGCGCGCTTCCTAGAGGGCCACCCAATGGTCGAGCGCGTGCGCTACGCGGGGCTGGAAAGCAATCGCTACCACGCGCTCGCGACAAAGTATCTGCCGCGCGGGGCCGGGGCCGTCTTTGCCTTCGACCTCAAAGGCGATCGCGCCGACGGCCAGCGCTTCATCGAGGCCCTCCGGCTCTGGAGCCACGTCGCCAATGTCGGCGACACCAAGAGCCTCGTCATTCATCCCGCCAGCACGACCCATCGTCAACTCAGCGATGAAGAGTTGGCCGCGGCGGGCGTCGCCCCCGGCACCATTCGCCTCTCCGTCGGGCTGGAGACGCTGGATGACCTGCTCTGGGATCTCGACAGTGCCCTGGGCACGGTCGCCAGAGCACAGGCGGCCCGGGCCGCGGTCACCACAACGACGGGAGCGGAGCGCCATGACTGATACCCACCAATCGCCCGTCACGCCCGCGCGCGACCTGGCCGCCTACCAAAACGAGCGCGTCATCCAGCGCATCCTGCGCACCATGCGCACGGTCGCCATCGTCGGCCTCTCGCCCAACGAACTGCGCCCCAGCAACTATGTCGGTTTCTATCTGCGGCGCCACGGCTATCAGATCGTGCCCGTCAACCCCAAGGAGCACGAGATTCTGGGCGCGACCTGCTACCCCAGCCTCAGCGCCATTCCCTTCGCGGTGGATGTCGTGGATGTCTTCCGCGCGCCAGAGGCCGTGCCCCCCATTGCTGAGGAGGCGGTGCGGATCGGCGCGAAGGCGCTCTGGCTCCAGTTCGGCGTGCTCAGCTTCGCGGGAGCGGAGCTTGCCCAGCGTGGCAGCCTCCAGGTGGTGATGGACCGCTGCATGAAGATCGAGCACGCGCGTCACTTAGGCCGTATGCACTGGTACGGCCTCAATACCGGCGTCATCACCTCGCGCCGTGAGGCCGAATGAGCGAGGGGTGGCGCACATGGACGAAGAGGCGGGGAATGGCATGAGCAACCAGCGAGGTGGAGAAAACGCTCTGGGAGAGCCATCTGGCGAGCGGGAGGTGTCTGCGCCTCTCCCCGCCATCAGCGTGATCATTCCGACATACAACCGCCGCGAGTCATTGCGCGCGACGCTCCAGGGCTTGGCCGCGCAGACAGTGCCCGCTGGCACATTCGAGGCGCTGGTGATCTCCGATGGGGCGACCGATGGCACCGCCGCCCTCTGCGCCACCCTCTCCGCCGCGCCCGATCTCTCCTATTCCCTGCGCTATTTCGAGCAAGACCACCAGGGGCCATCCGCCGCGCGCAACCTGGGCATGCGCCAGGCGCGCGCGCCGCTGCTGCTCTTCCTCGATGACGACGTGGTGCCTGATCCCACGCTCGTGGGCGAGCACCTGCGCCTGCTGAGGGAGCAGCCCGGCGCGGTGGTGATTGGGCCGCTGCTCTTGCCGCCGGGCGTGCGTCTCCAACCATGGGTGCGCTGGGAGAGCGAGCGTCTTCTGACGCAGTATGCGCACATGCGGCGGGGACTCTGGGAGCCAACGCCCAGCCAGTTCTACACCGGCAACGCCTCCCTCGCGCGCGCGGCGGCGCTGACGGTCGGTGGCTTCGATGTCACCTTCCCGCGCGCGGAAGATGTGGAGTTGGCCTACCGCCTGCGTGACCATGGGCTGCGCTTCATCTTCGCCCCTGACGCCCGCGGTTGGCATTACGCCCAGCGCTCCTTTCGTTCATGGCTGCGCACGCCCTGGCTCTACGGCGAGGCCGATGCCGCGATGTCCCTGCGCCAGGGGCGGAACGAGATTCTGGAGCGCATGTGCAGTGGCTACTGGGAGCGGCGGCGCGTCATTCGCGGGCTGGCGCGGCTCTGCGTCGGGCGCTGGCCGCTACGTGTGGGCGTCGTCGGTGTGGGCGGCGCGCTCGCCAATGTCGCCGGTGCGCTTCCTGGCGACGCGGGCTATTCCCTCGCCTCCGCCGCCCTCAGCGTTATCTTCAACCTCTCCTATTGGCAGAGTCTGGCCAAGCACATCGGGCGCCGCCATTTCTGGGACCTCATCTATGGCCGGGCACACCCAGTTCCAGCGCCACTCCTCGCGGGCAAGGCGCCAACGACGCGCTGAGGCCACCAGCGGCTCCCGTGCCCCGATGCGCCGGCGGAGGGAAGCGCGACGCCGCACACGAGAACGGCGCCGCGCGGGATGCGCGACGCCGCCAGGGACACATCGAAGCGAGATGCCTAACAGCCAGGGAACTTGAAGGAGACGATCTCCGTACTCCAGTTGAACGTGCCGTTGGACTTCAGGTACTCGGTCGTGTACCAGAAAGTGCAGTCGTCCACGGGGTCAACACTCATCGAGCTATAGTCACCCCAGCGGTTGAGCGTGCGCAGTTGCGAGCCGCCACCGCTGAGGACCGTGTTCTCGCCCTCCATCGTGTTGAGGGGATCGCCAGGCACCCGCCCGGTGTAGCGGATACCAGGATGGATGGTCGAGCTTGACGCGCTGTAGCCGAGCGCGATATCGCCGGCCTTATCCATCGCGATGCTGCCCATCCAGCGGTAGGTAGAGTCGGGGGCATACGTGCTCTGCTGGTAGACCGAGGCATTGCCACCAGAGATGCGCAGTTCATACCAGCGCACACCAACAGACGTGCCCGCCTTGACAGAGTGGTTGACCACCAGTGACTCAACGCCCGCGCGATTGCGATAGGCCAGACGATACATCAGCCGGTCGGCAAGGGAGTCGAGCTTTTGCCGCGTGCCCGATTGTGGGATGCAGGTGCCGCCACCGCTACACGCCGCGGTGAACGAGGCCACCGGCAGATTCGTTGGCCCGGTGAAGGTGGAGCTGCTCGGCGTCGCGAAGTTCACATGGAACTTCCAGACGTTGAGCGAGTTCGTGCCAAAATTCACGAAGTAGTCCGGCGAGCCAGCGGGCGGGGCGGTGGTGCCATCGAGATCAGAGGGCAGCAGGCCGCCGTAGGCTGAACTCAGTTGGAAGCAGACCTGCGTGGCAGCCGCGCCGCTCATCATCGCGGTGCGGTCGAACGCGCAGGCGCGCCCGCCGACGAAGGTGTTGCCGTTGAACATATTGAACGAGGCATAGTAGCCATCCGACCAGACGCCCATCTTCGGATAGTCATTGAAGTTCGGCTCCTGGAAGGCGTACCGATTGTAGGAGCCGGTGGCGTCTGAGGTAGTCGAGACGGCCACGCATTGCAGGTAGGGGGTCGTGGAGACGGAGAACTGCGAGAGCACCCAGCGGTTCGCCGCCTTGTCATACTGGGCGATAGGGTCACCATCGTTGTTGCTCTGGCAGCCGCCGCCAAAGCCCGACCACAGCGTGTTGCCGGCGGCGGGTCCGTAGACCAGCGCGCCCGTGCTCTTGTTGAAGACGGCGAACGATTCATTCACCCACTGGACGTACTGCGTCGCACCCACCGCACCGTTCGTATCGGGTGGCGCGGCATTTGGCGCGAAGCCATAGTCGCCATTGCCGACGCCCGCGAACTGCAACCCGGCGGTGGTGCCCACCTTGGGTCCGGCGGATGATTGCAGCGCGCCATCGGGTGGGGTGGACTTGCTGACCGGGAGGAGGCCCTGATCGTTCTACTGGCGCGCCTTACGTGGGGCCAGGGGCTTGATGCCGCGCAACGGGGACGAGACATCGTGATAGAGCGCGCGCTGGACTTGTGGCGCGCCCGAGGCGCTCACCGATGAGATCGAGGCCCCGCGCGGAGTGGCGCCGACGGCGCCTGAGAAGAGCGCGGCGATCAGGAGCACCGCGGTCGCGCCCGCTCCTAGAATGCCGACGAAGAAACGACGCCGATGCATGGTGAACACCCCTCCTACTCGCATGACGGCGCCCACGGCACTGTGGCGCGCCGCCCCAGGGATATACTGACCCAGGGCAACCACACTGGCGGCCTGGGATTCCTGGCACGTACCGTATGGAACGCCATGCGTGGGGAGCACGGTCTCCCCACCTATCCAGCGGCATGTGTGTACATCCACTGGTTCGAGTGCGCACGGCGGCGAGGATGGAACACAGCGCGGCGACGCGGCGCGAGGAAGAGCCGAAGGGCCGCGCGTCTCGCCTGGAGCGGTTGGAGTGCATCCGGCGCCGTTGTGGAGGCGGCGCCTACGGCGACTAGGAGCTAGTATACTGACGGAGAGGCACACTGTCAAGGGCACGCGCTCCCTCACATGAAAATGTTACCGGAGGGGAACGTAGGTGGCCAGCGATGACGCGCACCCGATGACGATGATGGCGCCGAGCGTGGGAGGTACCTAAAGCGGATGTGCCCGCGCTCGTGGATTACATCGCTCGCTCCTACTGTGCCGCGATCAATCGGGTCATATCCAACTGGGAAGGCCCCAGCGGGTGCATCCCCTTGCGATGCGGACAAGGATGAGAAATGCGGGACACCGAGGAGAACGTCCTAGACATCCTGGGTGGGGAGCCAGTGCCGTAGGCTTGGCCTTCCTAGAGGGCGCCGACTCATGACCTATCTCATAAGGTCCATGCGCGCCTGCTGGCAGACGGTGCGAAAGATAGTGTCCACTGAAGTGTGTAAAAGGCAGAGCGAGGGTTGACGAGATCGGC
>JADMIN010000939.1 GCA_015478575.1 Ktedonobacterales bacterium
CTGCTCATTCTGGTGCATGCCGAGAACGGCGACGCGATTGACATCCTCGTCAAGCAAGCGCTGGCGGCGGGACGTACCGCCCCACGCTACCATGCGCTGACCCGCCCGCCGGAGCTGGAGGCCGAGGCCACCGGCCGCGCCATTCGCCTCGCCGAGGTCGCCGGCGCTCCGCTCTACGTCGTCCACGTCACCAACGCCGGGGCCATCGAGGCCATCCGGCTGGCGCGTGGGCGCGGCTCGCCGATCTATGGTGAGACCTGCGTGCAGTACCTGTTCTTCACCTGGGACGACCTGGCCCGGCCCGGCTTCGAGGGCGCCAAGTGGGTCTGCTCGCCACCCTTCCGCGAGCGCAGCGACCAGGAGGCGCTCTGGAGCGCGGTGGCGCGCGACGACTTGCAGGTAATCTCGACCGACCACTGCGACTTCTGGTATGAGGGCGGCGTCAAGGGCCGTCCCGCCGGCAAGGAGCTGGGCAGGGACGATTTCTCGAAGATCCCCAACGGCGTGCCAGGCATCGAGGACCGCATGATGGTGCTCTACAGCCAGGGCGTGCGTGCCGGACGCCTCTCGTTGAACCGCTGGGTTGAGCTGTGCTGCGCGAATCCCGCCCGGCTCTTCGGCCTGTATCCGCGCAAGGGCGTCGTCGCGCCCGGCAGCGACGCCGATCTCGTCCTCTGGGACCCGCGGGCCACGCGCACGATCCAGGCCGCCACGCACCATCAGCGCACCGACTACAACCTCTATGAAGGCATGGAGATCACGGGCGCGCCGGTGGTCGTCCTGCGGCGTGGGACCGTCCTGGTACAGGACGGCAAGTGGAAGGGCGAGGCCGGCTCCGGCCAGTTCATCCACCGTGAGCGCTGGGGCGCGGCAGGAGCGCCGGCGCCGGCGACAGCCCAGGCGGCGCCCGTCACCGCGAGCTAGCGTGCCCGCACGCTACCGCATCGCAATTGCCGGCGAGTCAGCCCGCCCCGCGCGGGTAAGCCCAGGCGGCCACAGGTCACGTAGCCGCGGCTTGAGCCGCCGCCCCCCGGTAGTTTGTCCAGAGAGGTCGGCAGGAGCCTCCCTCTCCCTTGCCTGGTGGCTGTGCCACCGATACCCCCCCTCTCGACCGCGTGCGGGGGAGAGGGGGCAGGGGAGGGTGAGGTGGCTCACAATCGGTCCACGCCACCCTGGAC
>JADMIN010000196.1 GCA_015478575.1 Ktedonobacterales bacterium
GCCCGCGCGCGCGCGCGCGCGCCAGGATGCTCTCATCGAGCGGCCCGCGAAACATTTCAGGGAAGAGCGTGAAGATGTCGAAGCGCACCGAAGACCTCGCCGCTCTCTACTCAAATCGCCGAGTTGGCGCCAGGCGGGAGCGGCTCCTCCCGCATGGGCATTATAGCTCTGTTTCGCTTGCCGACACATCAGCGCATAGGCCGAGTAGGGCGTCGTCACGCGACAAGACGCGGAACGCTATCGCTGGGGGAGAGGCTGGCCAGTGGGTTGCGCGCCGCCCGCGCCACGACGGGCTGCCGTGATACCCGGCTGCCGTGATACAATGAGCGTTGGCGCCTCGGGGATGAGCCACCCATCACCCGTGACCGCGCTCGTGATCCTCGTATCGTCGGTGGCCTGCCAATAGCGATGGCGATGCATGTATGGCGATACTCTGGCCCACCTTGACGACTGAACAGGCGCGCGGCGGCGAGGCGCTGGTGCGCGCGCTCGGCCACGCGGTCACCCTGAGCGAGGGTGGCGCGGGGGTGCTCGCGCTCAAAGACGACGGTGACGAGGAAGACGCGCACACCACGCACACGACCGCCACGGGCGGGACGAATGAGCGCGACGCGACGCTGATCCGCTGGAGCATCGCGCGCGAAGCGGGTCGGCGCCTGGTCGCGCTGCTCGCGGAGGAGGCCGCCCCTGAGCCGCTGGATGGACGCCCGCGCGTCACCGTCTTGCCAGAAATCTGGGGCGGTGAGGTCGCCTCGCTGCCCCTGGGCGATGTGGGCGGGGCGGTCGGCGAGGTGCATCTGTTGGGGCCGGCGGGCTTCTCCGCCCGGCGCGCCCTCAGCGATCCCACCCGTCGTCAGGCGCTGCTGGGCGCGCTCGTCACCGCCGTGCGCCAGCACCAAGAGGTGGCGCGGCTGCGCCAGGAGAATCGCCAACTCGGCTCGATTCTCCACTTCAGCGGCGATGGCATCATCACCGTGGATGCGCAGTTGCGTATCACCGGCTTCAATCCGGCGATGGAGGCGATGACCGCTTGGCGGCAACATGAGGTGGTGGGCCGCTTCTATGGCGACGTGTTGCGCCCGCATACACTCCAGGGCATGCCACTCGGCTATGATCGCGACCCCCTGGTGCAGGCCATCGAGGCGGGGCGGGCGGTGCTGAACCGCGAGTTGATCCTGCTCGCGCGCGACGGCCAGCGCGTCATCGTCGCGGTCACCGCCGCCGCCGTGCGCTCGCCACAGGGCCAGCCCATCAGCGGCGTCTTGAACGTGCGTGACATCACGCGCACCCGCGAGGCCGAGGAGCTGCGCACGACCTTCACCTCAGTGATTTCGCATGAGTTGCAGACGCCCATCGCCATTATCAAGGGCTACGCCAGTACGCTTGCCCGTGAAGACGCGCACTGGGACGCCGAGACGCTGCGTGCCCGTTTGCATGCCATCGAGGAGGAAGCCGACCGCCTGAGCCATCTGGTGGGCAATCTGCTCTATGCCTCGCGCATTCAGGCAGGCGGCCTCAAGATGGAGCGCACTGAGCTGGATCTGGGCGAGGTGACGCGCTCGGTGGTGCGCCGCCTCAGCGCGCGCAGCCCTGATCTGGATATCCGCGTGCGGTTCTCACGCGGGGGGCCGCTGGTGCTGGCCGACCGCGCGCGCATCGAGGAGGTGTTGATGAACCTGCTCGACAACGCGGTGAAGTATTCGCCGCGCACTGGGCATATTCGTGTGTGGGGCGAGGTGACGAGCGACGAGGTTATCGTCCATGTGAAGGATGTCGGCCAGGGCATCCCGCTGCGCGAGCAGGAGCGCATCTTCGAGCGGTACCAGCGCGTGGAGAACGCGGCGACGCGGCGCACGCAGGGGGCGGGGCTTGGTCTCTACATCTGCCGGGCTATCATCGAGGCGCATGGCGGGCGCATCTGGGTGCGCAGCGAACTGGAGCGCGGGTCCACGTTCTCGTTCAGCCTCCCTCGTGAGGAGAAATCTCCCCTGCCACTGGTGATCTTCGGCACGTTGAACGCGGAGACGCCATGAGGTGCGGCTGCGCCATGACATGACATGACATGACATGAAGAGCGGACGGGATGAGGCTATGGAACAGCAGCGGATTGACCCGCGCAGCATGACGGTGCTGGTGGTGGATGATGAGCCACGGCTGGTGGACGTTGTGCGCATGAACCTGGAGGTGGAGGGCTACCGGGTCCTCGCCGCGGCCAATGGCTACGAGGCGCTTGAACGGCTCAAGGCTGATCTGCCCGATCTGGTGATGCTGGATGTGATGATGCCGGATATGGATGGCTTCGAGACGCTGCGGCATATTCGTGAGGTCTCCAATGTGCCGGTGATTATGCTCACGGTGCGCGCGGAGGAATCCGATCGTATCCGCGGGCTGGAGATCGGCGCCGATGACTACCTGACCAAGCCCTACAGCCCGCGTGAGTTGCAGACGCGAATCAAGGCGCTGCTGCGACGCGCCTACAACCCCGCGCCGCCGCGCAAGACCAAGATTGTGGTTGACAGCGATCTGACCATTGACTTCAGCAAGCGTGAGATCTGGGTGCGCGGGCAGCGGGTCACACTGCGCCCAACGGAATACCGCCTGCTCTATCACCTCGTGACTAATGCTGGGCGGCTCATGACCCACGATACGTTGCTCTCCAAAGTCTGGGGCCACGAGTACCGCGACGAATCCCACTATTTGCGGCTCTACATCACCTATTTGCGCCAGAAGCTGGAGCGCGACCCCGCGCACCCCAGATATATTCTGACTGAGCGCGGAGTGGGCTATCGTTTCCGCGAGTTGGATGGCCTCGCTGACGGCGAGGCACTTTAGAGGGCAGGATAGCGATGGATGGGGCGCCGACGCGCTTCCAGCCCGCTGATGAGGCGCGGCGGCGCGCGCTGGCCGACGCCCTGGGCGACACGCCAGAGACGGTGATCGCGGTGCATCTGCTCCGGCGTGGACTGTGTCGCGCCTTTATTGCGGGCGATGCCGCGCGTGCTGGCGATGCCGCGCGCTTTACGGGCGCGCTCGTGCGGGCCGATGAGCTGCCTGGCGAGCCGATGGGCTTCGGCGAGGATGCCGAGGTGCTCTGGGGCTTGCTCCAATCCATGGTAGGCTGGTTCTGTGTCGAGGTCAGCCAGCGTCGCGCGCCGACGCTGGGCGCGCTGATCGAGGCACAGACGGGCCGCCCGGTGCGTGCCTACGAGGATCACTACTTCTGCCTGCGTACTCCCACCCCGATCATTCCTCACGAGGCGGCGCGTCTACTCTCGCCTGGTGACGTACACCTGCTGGAGGCGGCGCCGCCATCACTGCGCGGGGCGGGCTATGGCGGCGTGCGGGCGCTGCTGGCTGAGGGCATCGTGGCGGGGGCTGTCGTCGCGGGTCGGCTGGTGGCGCTGGCGCATACCTCGGCCCGCACCGCGCGACACGCGGATATCGGCGTCGCGACGTTGGCAGAGTGGCGTGGGCGCGGGCTGGCTACGGCGTGCGCCGCGCTCGTCGCACGGGGGATCCAGGCGGCTGGCCAGACGCCCGTCTGGAGCACGGGCGCCGATAACCTGGCCTCGCGGGCTGTGGCCCATCGGCTTGGCTTCGAAGAGGTCGCCCGCCGCACGTATGTCATCGTGGGTTAGGGGCAACCCGCGCACCCTTCCAGGCGAGGGAAGTGTACGCGGCCATGTCCGCTCCGGCCCAACGTGTCTGCCCTAGCCCAACGTCTGGCACCTCTTCTCACGCGGGGGCGAGGAAGACTTCAGCGCCGCCGATGACCTGACCCTCCTGGCACCTCTTCTCACGCCGGAGCGAAGCTGGGAGGGGACAGAAAAACGGGGCGGGCATCCACCTGGATGCCCGCCCCGCCGCAGCTGGTGAAGGCCGCGAGATTACGTTGCGCGAGATTACGTTGCGCGAGATTAGAGGTCGGTGTCGGTGCCGATGCGGCTCACGAACGTGCCCCAGTTGGCAAAGACCGTGCGCGGCGCGTCGGGGATGTACTCGTTGGCGATCCAGATGGTGCCGTCGGTGTCGGCGATGGCGGCGCTGTAGTCACCCCAGCGGGCGGTGCCGTCGCCACCAAACTCCGGATACCCGGTGAAGCCGTCGTCGGTGAATTCACCGTATTGCGCCACATGAACGTGACCGAAGGTGCCCGCGTCGGCCGAGATACGGACGTAGACCGCGCTCGGGAAGGTATTCGGGCCGGACATCGAGAGGCCCATCACGCCGTCGCCGTTCTTGGTGACCGCGATGGATGGGAACAGGACGTTCTCACCCGCCACGGAGACGTAGCCCTGGCGATGAACCGAGGCGCCGAGGCTGCCTTTGTTCCAGAGAGGGCTGATGATGAACCAAGCGGCGCCGGTGTAGGGCGTGCTGGTTGGATCGAGGTAGCCGAGGCCAGTGTTGACCGCGCCATACAGGTAGTTCTGGGCGAACGAGACCTGGTTCATGCGGTCATCGTTGGTGTTGAGCCGCTCAACGATTGTCTCGCCGAGGCTATCACGTAGCGGGTGGACCGTGCCATCCTTCTGAATGGCGGGGGACGGCGTGTGGTATTCCTCGGTGTTGACCACGGCGAGTTGGAGGTTCAGCGCGGGGGAGCCGTATGTGATTGAACGGGTGTTGGCCAGCGCCCAGACGCCGATGCGGTTGTCGAACGTACCGTTGAAATCGAGCGCGCTGAGGAAGTACTCGATGCCGTTCATCGCGGTCTGGTTGGCGACGTTGGTCTTATTATAGTCGCCAGGGGCGCTGACAGACGGCTGCACGGTGTACGAGATGCCGCCGTAGGGAGCCATGAGGTCCGCGGCGTTGATCTGGACCAGATTGAACGGGGTGCTCGGCGGGGAACCGCCAGCGATGTCCGCGGCAGCTTGCTTGTTAATGGCGTAGACCTGCGCGCCATTGAAGGCGGTGCCAGCGTTGTTGAACTCGTTGGTGGTGACGTAGAAGCCCCACTTGTCAATGCCGATCAGCGGCTGGTCGCCGAAGCAGGGGCAGCCCGTATGGGCCGGCGTGCCGTTGACGCCGTCGTTCGTCGTGTCGAAGGAGAACAGGGTGTAGGTGCTGCGCGGGTCCGAGGACGCGCTGACGGCGAAGATGTTGTAGCTGCGGCCCGACCCAGCGCTGCCATTGTCCAGGAGCAGTTCGTTAATGAACCAGCGCTGGGTGACGGTGTCGTAGACGCACTTCGGGTCGCTGATGAACGGACCGCGGAAGCCCGTGGTGCGGTTGATCTCAGGATCAATGCCGAAGAACTGGCTGAGCGCCGTTGGGCCGGTCAGGCGGTTGATGCTGCCCGAATATCCCTTGTAGACGGCGATCGCGTTGTTGACGGCTTCGATCATGTAGCCGTTGCCGACGCAGAGGCCCTGGTCGGGTGGCTCGAGGCTGAACTGTGTGTTGGTGTAGCGGCCGCTGCCGGCAGTACGCTGGTCAGCGTGGCTGAGACCATTGAGGCCCGTGAAGCTGAAGTTGTGGGTCGTCACGGTCTGCTGCACTGGGGTCGGCCCAGTGGTTGGGGACTTGTTGGGGGCCTTGCTGTTGGGAACCTTGGGAGACACGGTCTCCTTCTCCGGGGCGACTTCATTCTTCGCGCCAGAGGGATCCTTGGTGGTCGCGGTATAGGTTGTGCCACTGGTGAAATGGGTCGTGCCCTTCACGGTGACCTTGCGGAGGGTGACGCGCCCAGTGCTTGTGCCTGCGTGCGCGGCTGGGCCTCGGGTCGTGACAAACGCACCCA
>JADMIN010000940.1 GCA_015478575.1 Ktedonobacterales bacterium
CGGCATCGCCCGCGGCGAAGAAGGCAACCATTTCGGCCGGCACCGGTTGGGGCGCGCACACGCGCATCCTGCCTGCCCACCCCCAGGCAAGCCCGAGGCTAAGCGTCTCCACCGCAGAAGCAGAGCCGGGCCGAGAGGAGGCCTGCTATGTCTAGCGCACACGCGCCCGCGGCGTCTGAGCAGGGCCAGGCCTGTGAAGAAGGGGTAGCGCTGTTTCGCCGGGCCATCGTCGATCGCGACGAGCAGGCTTGGGCGCTCCTCTACCGGCAATACGCCCCACAGGTGCGCACCTGGGTCAGACTCTCCCTGAGCGAGCGGCCGCAGCTGGCACACGGTGAAGGGGTTGCGGTCCTGGTGAACGCGGCCTTCGCCAAGTTCTCCCAGGCGCTCACCCCCGCCAAGATGGAGGGCTTCGACGCGCTGTCGGCGCTGCTCAAGTACCTCAAGATGTGCGTCCACTCGGTAGTCGCCGATGAGGCGCGCGCTGCGCAGCACCGGCAGAACGAAGAGCCGTTCTGGGGCAAGGGAAGTGAACCCGCCACGCAGGACGATGTGTCGAGCCTGCTCGTGACGCGCCTCGTTCACCAGGGCCTGTGGCGCGTGGTCGAGGAAGAGCTGCATGGCGAGGACGAGCGCGTGCAGGTCAGACTGGGGTTCATCCATGGTTTGAAGCCGCGCGAGATCGGGGCCCTCTATCCGCAGCTCTTCCCCAGGGGGGCCCAGGATGTCGCGCGCACGCGGCGCAATGTGCTGTCCAGGCTCAGGCGGAGTCACCGGCTCCGGCACTACCTGGTCCAACACGGATATCTCACCCAACGAACTGGCCTGGAGCAGGACGAAGAGGCAGGCTCTCCGGAGTGCGGGGCGCCTGGGGGGGGAACGCCAGCAGACCGCCGCCCCCGGTCCGCGGGAGAGTACCCATCCGCCGATTCCAGCCTATCTGAAAGGAGGGGCGGTATGCTACAAAAACGGCTTGATCTGAGCGCCGTGTGTATCGCACACCTGCGCGAGTACCTCGAATTGTTCGCGACTCAGCAGATCATCATCCTGGCAGAGGACGAGCCACCAGCGGCGGGTGTACCGCCAGCAGGCACGCGCACGTTCTCCGCGACCGTCAACAGCCGTCCCTACCAGCTCACCTACCGGGTAGAGGTGGGCGGGACAGACGAGGTGATCA
>JADMIN010000197.1 GCA_015478575.1 Ktedonobacterales bacterium
GTGGAAGGCACGGGCATCGTCCATATCGCGCCGGGCTGTGGCCGCGAGGACTTCGCCCTCGCGCGTGCGGATGCCCTTCCCGTGCTCGCGCCCGTGGATGAGAACGGCACCTATGTCGATGGCTATGACTGGCTCACCGGTCTGCGCGTCAGCGCGGTGGCGCGCCCCATCTTCGACGACCTGAAGCGGAAAGGCTATTTCTACCAAACCGAGTCCTACCAGCACGTCTACCCACACTGCTGGCGCTGCAAGACCGAGCTGATCTTCCGCCTGGTGGATGAGTGGTTCATCTCGATGGGTCGGCTCGACGCGCCAGAAGACAACCTGCGCAAGCGGCTGGTGCGCATCGTCGAGAGCGACGCCGTGCGCTGGATTCCCGCCTTCGGACGCGAGCGCGAGCTGGATTGGCTGCGCAACATGGAAGACTGGATGATCTCCAAGAAGCGCTACTGGGGCCTCGCGCTGCCGATCTACGTCTGCGAGCAATGCGACCGCTTCGAGGTCCTCGGCAGCCGCGAAGAGTTGCGCGCGCGCGCCATCGCTGGCTGGGAAGCGTTTGACGGCCACACCTCTCACCGCCCGTGGGTGGATGCGGTCGTCATCCGCTGCGCGCACTGCGGCGGTGAGGCGCGGCGCATCCCCGATGTGGGCAACCCCTGGCTGGATGCCGGCATCGTCCCCTTCGCGACGCTGCGCTATCGGCACGACCGCGCCTATTGGCGCGAGTGGTTCCCGGCGGACTTCATCTCAGAGAGCTTCCCTGGCCAGTTCCGCAACTGGTTCTACTCGATGCTGGTGATGGCGGCGGCGCTCGAAGACACGGCCCCCTTTCGCACGTGCCTGGGCTTCGCCACGCTCATAGACCAGAACGGCGAGGAGTTCCACAAGAGCAAGGGCAACAGCATCCCCTTTGACGAGGCCGCCGACATCATTGGGGCCGATACCATGCGCTGGCTCTACGCCGCCTGCACCCCAGAGCAGAATCTGCGCTTCCCCCGCATTCCCAGCGAGGCGGAGGTAGCGGAGCTGCGCGCCGCTGGCCAGCCCCCGCGCCTCTCGGATCTCTGGATGCAGGTGCGCGCCCCCCTGGATAAGCTCTGGAACGTCTACTCGTTCTTCGTGACCTACGCCAACATCGACGGCTTCAATCCACTGGCGCATACCCTGCCCGTCAGCGAGCGCGGCGACCTCGATCGCTGGATCCTCTCCGAGCTGCAAGAGACGATCCAGGCGGTGACGGCCCGGCTAGAGGACTACGACGCGCAGCACGCCACGCTGGCCATCGCCACCTTCGTGGAAAACCTCTCAAACTGGTACGTGCGGCGCAGCCGCCGCCGCTTCTGGAAGAGCGAGGAGGATACTGACAAGGTCGCCGCGTACGTCACGCTGTATGCGTGTCTGACGACGATGACGAAGCTGCTGGCGCCCTTTACGCCCTTCCTAGCCGAGGCGCTCTACCAAAACCTGGTGCGCTCGGTGGATGCGGAGGCGCCCGAAAGCGTCCATCTCTGCGACTGGCCAGCGGCCGATCTAGCGCTAGTCTCACCGCGACTGCGTGACGAGACCGCCCTCGTGATGCGGCTGGTGAACCTAGGCCGGGCCGCGCGTGAGCAGGCGGGCATCCGCGTACGCCAGCCGCTGAGCGCGCTCTACGTCCGCGTAGCCACAGAGGCCGAGCGCGAGGCGCTGGAGCGGCTGAGCGCACAGGTGCTCGACGAGTTGAACGTGAAGCGGCTCGAACCGCTCCGGGCCGAGAGCGACATGCTGGTCTATACGCTGCGCCCACGCATGACCGTGCTTGGCCCCAAGCATGGCAAACTGGCGCAGCGCGTGCTGGCGGCGCTACGCGCCACCGATCCACAGACGGGAGCGCGGGCGCTACGCGAACGCGGCCAGTTGGAGCTAGCGGTAGAGGGGCAGACGGTGCCGCTGCTGCCAGAGGAGGTGGAGGTCGAAGCGGGCGCGCGTGAGGGCTTCGTCGCGGCGGAGGAGCGCGGCTATGTGGCCGTGCTGGAAACGACCCTCACGCCAGAACTCGTGGCCGAGGGGCTGGCCCGTGACCTGACGCATCTCCTCCAAGAGGGACGCAAACACGCCAACCTCGCCATCGAGGACACCATCGCGACGTGGTTGTGGACCGATGCCGAGCTGGCCGAGGTCGCGAACCGCTTCAGCGGCTACCTCAAAGGCGAGACCCTCTCGGCCAGCCTCACCGTGACGGTCGGTGCTCCCACAGCCACCAGCGAAGGCTACACCGAGACGATTCCGGCGGCCAAGCTCGGCGGCCACCCCGCGACCATCATGATCAAGCGGAGACCATAGCGGCACCGTGGACGGCGTTGGGGGGACATGTCCGCATGTGCCCCTCTGGCGCCGCGTCTGGCCGCGCCCCCAGTGTTTGACGCTCGCGCCAGGAGTCGCCTATACTCAATAGGTTGACCTCGCGTCAAGAAGACCAACACCAACACGACAGGGTAGAGCAGCGCCAATGCCGAAGCTATACGGATGGGTACGCGAGGTCGTACCGGAAAGCCCCGCCGACCTTGCTGGCATCCAGCCGGGCGATTTCCTCAAGACCATCAACGATCACCCCGTGCGTGATCTGGTGGACTATCACTTCTATGCCGCTGAGGAAGAGGTGCTGCTCGGCATCGAGCGCAATGGCCGCGCTGTCGAGGTGCTGGTGGCGAAGGAATCCGATGAGGCGCTCGGCATCCGCTTCGGCGAGGAGCCAGCCCCTTTCATCCGTATCTGCGCCAACAAGTGCGTCTTCTGTTTCATTCAGGGGCTGCCAGAGCGCCACCAGCCACAGCGTGGCCTGCCGCTGGGCATGCGCGAGACCCTCTATATCAAAGATGATGACTACCGCTATAGCTTCCTCTTCGGCAACTTCATCACCCTGACCAATCTCAAAGAGCACGACTGGCGTCGGCTGGAGGAGCAACGCCTCAGCCCCGTCTATGTCTCGGTGCATACCACCAACCCTGACCTGCGGCGTCAACTGGTGGATGGCCCCCGCTCAGGTGAGATTCTCGCGCAGATCCAGCGGCTAGGGAGCATAGGCATCGCCTGTCACACACAGCTCGTGCTCTGCCCAACCATCAACGACGGCGCCGAACTGGAACGCAGCATCGCCGAGTTGGCTGCCCTGCGCCCGACCGTCGCATCCATCTCCGTCGTGCCCGTGGGGCTGACCAAGTACAACAATATGCTCAAGGCCGAGAGCCTGCCCGCGCTGCGCCCCTACACGCGCGAGGAGTCGCGGGCCGTCGTCGCCCAGGTCGAGCGCTGGCAGCGGCGCTTCTCCGCCGAGCCAGAGGCGCCTGGCCAGCCGTTCGTCTACCTCTCCGACGAGTGGTACTATGTCACCGAGCGCCCCTTCCCTCCAGCCCGCCACTACGGCGCCTACGCGCAGATCGAGAATGGCGTGGGCATGACGCGCCAACTCCTGGATGCCTGGCGCGCGGCCAAACGGACACTCCCCCCAGCGCTCGCCACACCGCGCAAAGTCGCCATCGTCACCAGCACGATGGCCGCCCCCGTGATCGAGCGTCTGGCCCACGACCTCCGCCGTATCGTTGGGTTGGAGGTGCGCGTGGTGCCAGTCATCAATCAGTTCTTCGGGCCGATTGTGACCGTAGCCGGACTGCTCTCTGGCCAGGATGTGCTCGATGAGCTTGCGCGCTCCTGCGCTGACTTTGGCCCCGATGACCTGCTGCTGCTGCCGCGGGTGATCCTCGATAACGCTGGCACGCGCTTCCTCGACGACGTGACGGTGGCGTCCTTCCGCGCCCGCGCGCCCGCCCCCGTCATCTTTGCCAAGACCGCCGCTGAGCTGGCCACAGCCATCGGCGCGCTGGCCGCTGTGGCGCCCACCGCCGCGCCCGTGCTCGGCATGCCCGTGCTCGGCATGCCCGTGCTTGGCGGGTAGGACCGTTGGCGGCGCGGGGTGGCGCTCGCCGCACAATAAAGATAGACAGGGGAGGAGCCATGCGATGCCGCGCCCGACTTCTTGGCCGCGCCCGACTTCTTGGCCCCGCCCGGCACCATTCGCGCTCCCCCACGAGACGCGCGAGTCGCGCATGCATGGTGGGTGACAAGCAGATGAGGGAGAGACGCATGCCTCGCGCGGGCCTCGCGGTCGCACCGCTTGAGAACGCCAACGCAGCCAAGCCCCCACGGCTCAGCCGTGTGCCTCGGCGCGGTCTCGGCACGCTCCTCACCCTGTTCGCGCTGGGCACGATGCTCACGGCATGCGGCACACGTGGCAACGCCGCGGCGCTGCCGCCAGTCGCCCACACCACACTCGTGGCGGCGGCGCGGGGATCGAGCCAGCCGGCCGGCCTGGTGACGCTCACGCCGCGGTATGGCGGCCACCTCGTGCCCTACCTAGGGGGATATGCCATTCCCTATCAAAATGCCAAGAATCCCGTGCAACTGCGCGATGGCGGGTGCGCCGGCCCAGTGCTCGCGGCGCTCACCGCGGACGCCCCCGGCCCCAGCGGCGGCGCGGCCCAGTCGGCCCCTGCCACTCGCCAGGACGCCGCCGGTGGCGCCGATGTCGCGCTCGCCCCCGACCAGAGCTGGACGGTCGTTGTGCTAGACCGCGCGGGCGACCCCGCCGCCAAACCGGTGGCCTGCGGCCATCCCCTTTCCGGCAGGCAACAGTACTTCGATCTCTATCCCCCCGACATTGGCAGCAACGGCACCGCCCGTGGCATGGCGCTGCTCCAGCCCATCATCACAACCCGCGTGGAGATCGCGCTCACCCAGCCAGCCGCCCAGGAAGAGCAGTGGACCATTCACCGCCAGAGCTGCGACGGGGCGACGGTAGCCGCTGGCCAGATCGCCAGCGGGGCCACAAAGGGCGGTGGCACCGTCTTTGCCCCCCCCGACACCGGCCAATGGTGGGTCTCCGTCGCACCAACCGGCTCGCCCAGCGGCGCGGGCCTCTGCGGCAAGGTCGGCGGCTAGGCCACGAAGCGGCAAGGATGGCGGCGACGCTAAGGCCCCCCGGAAGGGGGAACGGTAGGGGAGTGTACCGACGATGCCTGAACACGCGACGCCTGAACACGCGATGCCTGAACACGCGATGCCTGGAAAGCGGCTGCTGCTGCTGGTCTCGCCCTCCACCTACCGGGCTGGCGCCTTCATGGAGGCGGCACGCACGCTCGATGTGGAGGTCGTGCGGGGCGTGGATGTGCCCGTGGGCCTCTCCGATTGGTCCCATCTGCCGCTCCCACTGGACTTCGCGAACATTCCCGCCGCCGTAGCGGCCATCCGCGCCTATGCCGAGCGACACCCAATAGATGCTGTCGTAGCGGTGGATGACACCGCGACCCAGCTTGCCGCGGAGGCTGGCATGGCCCTCGGCCTGCCCAACAACTCACCGGGATCAGCGGAGGCGGCACGCGACAAGGGGATCATGCGGCGCCTGATGTCCGCGGCGGGTGTGCCCTGCCCCATCTTTCGTCGCTTCCCACTGGCTGGCGACGCCCGCGTGATCGCGGCTCAGGTCGGCTATCCGTGCGTGGTCAAGCCGCTCCGCCTCTCTGGCAGCCGAGGAGTCATCCGCGCCGACGACCCTGACCAGTTCGCCGCCGCGTTCGCGCGGCTGCGGCGGCTGCTGCTCGGCGATGGCAACCCCCCAGAGGGCACGGACATCCTCGTCGAGGACTTCATTCCCGGTGGCGAGGTGGCGCTGGAGGGTCTACTGACCGCGGGCACCCTGCGCGTGCTGGCGC
>JADMIN010000941.1 GCA_015478575.1 Ktedonobacterales bacterium
CGACAGCGGCATCAGATGCGCGAGCGTCGTGGTGCTCACCGGCGGGCGTCGCACGTTCGCCCAAAGGTGGCCGGGCAGCGTGCCCAGCCAGGCCTCCTGGGCGTTCAGCGACTCGTCCCGGACGACGAACCCGTTCTGCTGGATGACCTGCCGGACCGCCTGGATCTTGCGCCGCGCGAGGTGGACCTCCCGATCCCACACCACGATCGTCGACGTCAGGTACCCGTAGCTCACGACATCGTTGCCGATCTCCTCGAGCGCGCGGTCCACGTCCCCTGCCTTCCCGGCCGAGGCGTTGTCGACCAGCGCCGACTCCTCTTTGGTGACGGTCTCTTTGAGCAGGGTGAGCAGGCTCTTGCGGCCCTGCCAGAAACGCCGCCGGGCCTTCTCGAGCTCGCGCTGCGCCTCTTCCTTGCCAAGGAAGATGTCGCGGGTTCGAATCCCGTCTCCCGCTCCCAGCGCCAGATCAAATGATCTGGCGCTTTTTGTCGCCCCAGCAATGCCTTAAGGGAAGAGCAGTTGATAGGGCCGGTCGATATGCCAGCGGAGATGGCCGGAAGTGGCATCTAGCGCCGTCACCCCATCACCGCCTTGGAGATAGATCTGCTGGTTGGCGGCATAGATGACTTCCACTCCTGGATTCTGCGCCGTGGGCGGTCCCAGCTCGGCAGATGGCAACGCTGCCTGCCAGAGAATCTTCCCCGCAAGCGTATCAATGGCGTACAGCGTGGCGCGCGCGACATACACGAGCGTGTGGCGTCCGTCAAACAGCGCGAGCCAGGCGGCGGGATCATCATCAACGGGATTGAATTGCCAGGCGACTGCGCCCGTAGCGCGCGCGAAGGCTACGATGCCCGTCAGGGATTTGGCGATGTAGTAGGGTGTCGTGCCATCCGGCTGCGCGGGCGTCGTCGCATACAGATCAGCATAATCCCCTTGCGCCTGCCACAGCACGCGACCCGTGGCGGCGTCACGCGCCGTCACTTCTGGCGGCTGAGGGGCGGTGAAAGGTATCGCGCGCGGCGAGGTCGAGGTATAGATCGTGGCTTCATCCATGCCGGTGACAGCGCCAGGACTGTTCGTCCGCCAGAGTTCGTGGCCATCGCTCAGGGCATAGGCCACCAATTCCGTCGTCGCGCCTTGCTGCGCTTGCAGCGTTACGCTCGCGCCAGATTG
>JADMIN010000198.1 GCA_015478575.1 Ktedonobacterales bacterium
CCTCGAACTTCTTCTCCAGAATGAAGAGCGTCTCACGTGTGGTGGTGTTCTCCTCATAGAAGGTCGCGATCACGCCAGCGATGCTCAGGTCGCGCAGGTCGAGCTGCTGGCAGAGATCCTCAATCGTGGCCTCCAGCTTGTCCATGCCAATCAGGCTGAATTCGGTGAGCGAGATGGGAATGAGCACACGCTGCGAGGCCGCGAGCGCGTTCTGCGTCAGCAGGCCCAGCGAGGGCGGCGTGTCAATGAGAATGTAATCGAAGTCCTGGCCATGCAGCGCGCGTGCCAGCCGCCACTCGCGCCCTGGGCGCGCCGCCAGCTCGAGGTCAATGTTTTGCAAGCGCCCATCACTGGGAATGATCGAGACGTTCTGCTCGTTGGTCTGCCAGAGCACCTCGTCCAGTTTCTTGTTGCCAGCGAGCACATCGTAGATCGAGGGTACGGGATGGACGCGACCGGTCAGAGCATAGGTGGCGTTGGCCTGGCCGTCCAAATCTACCACCAGCACCTGGTAGTTCAGGCGGGCCAGCCCCGCCGCCAGATTCACGGTCGTCGTGGTCTTGCCGACGCCGCCCTTGTTATTCGCGATGCAGATCGCGGTCATCCGCCGCTCCTTTGCGCTGTGAGGGGCATTACTCAGGCGCGCGGCAAGGTAGCCGGCGCAGGCGCGAGTGTAGCATCCGGCGTTTGTGCCTGTCAAAACGGAGCGACCTTTGGGCCAGCCAGCCGCTCAGCCAGGCACGGGGCGGGAAGCGCCTGGTGGGCGCCAGTCATCCACCGACTGACGCCCTGAAGTATGTGGCCGTGCTCAGCCGTGGCCTAGGCCGCTGGCGACGGCGGCACCCCCAACATCGTCTCTGCCGAGGAGCCGAGCGCCGCCACGTCTTTCGCATAGAAGCGGCTGCCCCAGATGCCCACGATGCCCGCCGCGGTCAGCACAAGAGGACAGGTCGCCAGCAGCGAAAGGCCAATCTGATTGCCAAAGACGGCCGCTAACGCGCCCACGAAGGCGGGCACACATGAGTCGCCAAGCAGATGCGCGAGCGTCAGCTCTAATCCGCCCCCCGCGCCGCGATCCGCTGGCCGCAGCACATCCTGCAGCGCCGCGCTGGTTGGCCCATTATAGATGTTGAGGAAAAGCGTCGCGAACGTGCCCAGAAAGGCAAAGGCCGCCACGCCAATCGTGACCTGTGTGCCCGCGCTGGCCTCCTGATAGGATGGAAGCGCCCGCAACACATAGGGCATACTCAGCGTCAGCACCACGAACGGCATCGCCAGCAGGAAGCCATAGCCGCCTACTTTTACGCGGGCGCCGGCATCCCTCCGGCTGAGGCGGTTCGACCAGGCGCTGCCAATCAAATTGCCGGCGATGCCCCCGATAATCAGAATGACACCAGGCACCAGCGCCACCGTCTTTGCCCCAAGCCCAGCATTTCCATACGACGACGACGGGCCATAGGTCGCATCCAGGTAGATCACCAGATACGTGGCGAGGGAGGCCAGCGCGAAGAAGCCAAGCGCGTGGATCGCGAGAATGACTCGCAGCGTCGGGATGCCCAGGACCTCGCGCGCCTTGCCCATGAAGGAGGCGCGCGTGGTGTTTGACACGATGTCTGGATCATCCTCGCTCCGTGCCCGCTCGCGCGCGTGCGCGATGAGCAGCGCCAAGAGCAGGCCCGGCGCGCCCGTAATGATGAATGCCAGGCGCCAGCTTGGGCCAGCCAACACGCTGCCGATCAGAAAGCCCACGCCGATGCCAATCAGCGATCCGACTCCCCACCGCGCGAGGATATCCGCGCGCCGCTTCGGGGGATACCACGCGACGAGCATCGGCGTTCCGGCGGGATAGTAGCTTCCCTCTCCCACGCCGACAAGCGCGCGCACCGCTACCATGCTCGCGAAGTTCCCCGCGAACGCGGTCAGCGCGGTGGCGATGCTCCAGAGCGCGACACCACCAGCGACAATCTTCTTGCGGCTCACCCGATCAGCGACGAGGCCCAGCGGATAGGCGACGAGGGTATAGACCAACAGGAACGCGCTCCCAAGCAGACCGATCTGGAACAAGCTCAGACTGAGGTCGGTCTTGATCACCGCGGCCAGCGCACTGAACACCCACCGATCCACATAATTGATGAAGTTGATGAAGAACATCAGCCAGAAGATATACCCCGCGTAGCGCGCCGAGCGCTTGAGTACGTCTGGCGCCACAATCGGGCTGGTCCGAGGCAGGGGTGCTTCGCTCATGCGGGCTCCTTTGCGTGCGGACGGGCGAATATTCAGAGGCGACAACTCACGGCGCGAGCCAGGTGAGCTGGGATGAGAGCGAGGTGGGGCCGCACGTGGCCGCATTCTAACATGGTGGTACGTCCCCCACAAGCGGCGGTTTGAAATGATGGCGCATACGTAGACCAAATTGCCGAGCATACGTCTTGGCTACACCCCTTTACCCGCGGCATCGCGCATGCTATGCTTTATGTAGCGTATAATTGGGTACGAGAGCTTGGCTTGTCCCCGTATGGACGTCACCCCAGACGATGAGTGGATCTGCGCTCCGCATACACGGCGGGAGGAGTGAGAGGCGATGACACACCCAACCTCACTAGCCAGCGAACTGACGAAGATAGCCGCCGCGCAAGACGAGATCATCTGCCCTGTCGCCCGTACGGCCCGGATTGTCAGTGGCAAGTGGACCCTGCTGATTATCCGTGACCTGACGACCGGCACCAAGCGTTTCAGTGAGTTGGAGCGGTCGTTGGAGGGCATCAGCCCGAAGACGCTCTCCGAGCGGCTCAGCGCGCTCGAACGCGAGGGCATTCTCTCGCGGCGCACCTATGCCGAGGTGCCACCCAAGGTCGAATACTCGCTGACCGACAAGGGACAGGCGCTCGTCCCACTCATCGCCGCGATGCGCGAGTACGGCCAGCGCTGGCTCGGCTGCGGCTCCGATGACACGCGGTAGCCCACATCGCCCGCGCTCGTCTCCAGCTCGCCTCCAGCTCGTCTCCCGCCACGGCGCGCTCGAGCAGCGCGACCGCGTAGCAGGCCATGCCCTCGTTGCGCCCGGTGAAGCCTAGTCCATCGGTCGTCTTGGACTTCACGCTCACCCGCCCCACCTCCACCTCCAGCACTTCAGCCAGGCGCGCGCGTATCGCTGGCACGTGCGGTGAGAGCCGCGGGTGCTCCGCGACGATGGTCGCGTCCACGTTGCCCACGCGCCACCCGCCCGCCCGCACCAGGGCGAGCGCGTGCGTGAGGAAGGCCGTGCTGGGGGCGCCGGCCCAGCGCGTCTCGCTCGACGGAAAGTGTGTGCCAATGTCACCGAGCGCCGCCGCCCCCAGCAGCGCGTCCACCAGGGCGTGGCTCAGCACATCGGCATCCGAGTGACCCGCTAACCCGCGGTCGTGGGGAATAGCCACCCCGCCGAGCACCAGCGCCCGCCCAGCCTCTGGCGGCGCGAAGCCATGCACATCGTAGCCGATGCCCACCCGCGTCCGTGACTCTTCCACCGCCCGCGCTCGCTTTCTTTCATGGCGTGCGGTCGCCGCCTAGCGCCTGCCCCTCACGGCACGCCGCCCATGAGACATCGCCGTGCCCAACGTCTCACCACTATACCACCGCCCGCCGCGGCGGCCCGCCAGCGTGTGCGCCAGCGCCGCGTGGATGGCCATCCGGAGGTTGGCGGCTAGGTCTTCCTCGTGCGAACGGCAAGTGGCATATGTTGTGCGAACCTTTGGGGCCGGTGGCATTTCGGAGAGACCATGCTTACTGGCCATCGAGCGGCGCCGTAGGACGGCGTATCCCGTGCGAGAAGGATAGCGAGCTGCACAGCGCGTGGATGGCGGCAGCAAGGGAGAGGGATCGGTATGCTGCATCTGGAGGCGCTACGCGACGCCATCACCGAGCGCGTCCGGCCGGTCCCAGCCCTGACCCCGCTGCGGCCTAGCCCGTCCGCTGAGTCCGCGGGCACCTCGCGCGCGGGCACATCGGCGGGATCGGCGGCGGTGGGGGTGCCCGGGGAGGCAGTGCCCCTAGAGGCCAGGGCGCCCGTCGCCTGGCGCCGCGTGGTCACGCAGGCTGCCGCTATGTGGCTCGCCACGCGCATCGCCTACGCCCTCTTTACCTACTTCGCGGTGCTGTTCCAGCATAGTGGGCCAGTCACCGAGTTCACGCCCTTCGTGCCGCACGCGCTGCTGGCGAGTTGGCAGCGCTGGGATGCCGAATGGTACATCCGCATTGCCCAGCGTGGCTATTGGAATGATCAGCCTACCGCGTTCTTTCCCCTCTACCCACTGCTCATCAAGGCCACGACATTCGTCATTGGCCAGCATTGGCTGCTCGCGGCCATGCTCGTCAGCAACCTCGGCGCCCTGCTGGCGCTCATCGGCGTCGGACTGCTCGCCGCGCACGAGGATTCCTCCGAGGCCGCCGCCTATCGCGCTATTCGCGTCGCGGTCGCCTATCCGCTGGCGTTCTTTCTCGTCGCGCCGTATACCGAGGGACTCTTTCTCGGCTTCGCCGCCCTCAGCCTGTATAGCGCTCGCCGTGGCCTCTGGCGCGGGGCGGCGCTCTGGGCATTTCTGGCTGGCCTTACCCGCCCAACGAGCGTCGTTCTCGTGCCGGCGCTAGCCTGGGAGTTCGGCCGACAGCAGGGCTGGTGGATGCGCGTGGGGCAGTGGCTAGGGCGGGCGCGGCAGCGCGCGGCGTGGGCCGCGCTGCCTCAGCGCCTGCGCGTATGGGCACAGCCCGATCTCTGGCGAGCCGGTTGGTATACTATGCGCATCTGGTGGCGTGACGACGCGGCGTGGCGGCAGCCGTCGTGGTGGTGGCAGGGGCGCTGGCGCACAGCGCCACGGGTGCGCGCGCTCATCGCGGCGGTGGGCACCATCGGCGCGGCGCCCGCTGCCATCGCCCTCTATATGGCCTTCCTTGGGCTACGTTTCGGCCATCCACTGCTCTGGCTGCACGTCCAACGCATCTTCTGGCGGCGTGACGCGATGCCGATCATCAGTTCGGTTGGCGGTGCCATCGGCCAAGTCTTCGATATGCCCCCGTGGACCTACTGGCAGGCGCGCGAGTTGGTGGACCTCGCGCCCGTGCTGATCTTTGGCCTGCTGACGCTTCTCAGCGTCCGCCGCATGCCCTTCGCCTTCACGCTCTACATGGTCGGCCTGCTCTATCTCGCCATCAGCACCCCCGTGCTGGATAGCCCCGACCCCGACATGCTCATCTCCGCCGGACGCTTCCTAGTGGTCGCCGCGCCCATCTTCGTGCTGCTGGGCCGCTGGACCGAGCGCCGCCCCTGGCTCGATTTGCTGCTCGTGAGCGGCGGCTTCCTGGTGCAAGCCATCCTGGCCGCCTTCTTCTTCGCCTACGGCTGGCTGATCTAAGGGGGGCTAAGGGGGAGGCGGTCTAGGCGCTTGCCGCCCCGCCGCCCCGCCGCCTCGCGGGTGACCAGGCTCGCGCGGGAATCAGGTGCGCAGTTCTTCGCGTAGGATGCGGTAGAATTCGTCGCGCGCCTCCCGCTCGATCCACGGCAAGTGCCCACAGTGGCGGAGCGAGATGAAGCGGAAGTCCTTCAAGAGCGGCGTGAGCGGCTCGCGGATGCCTTCGGCGGGGTGGGGATCGTAGTCGCCATGGATCGCCACCACGGGACACTGGATGTCCTTCCCGGCCTCCAAGAACAGGCCGCTCGTGCGGAGGGCCTGGGCGTCTTGCCACACCTGCTGGTAGATCTGATAC
>JADMIN010000942.1 GCA_015478575.1 Ktedonobacterales bacterium
ACCACCAGGTGCTCGTGCAGGGCGAAGAGCGAGGGGGCGTCTCCTTTCATGACGAGCTGCTTGCCTGTGCGCAGGCAGAGCAGGCAGAGGTAGCGATCGTGCTGTAGCGTTGTTGTCATTGTGGATCTCCTGTATTCCTAGAGAGGGCCCTTGCTTCCTGAGAGTCCGGGCTCGTTCGTGTGGTGGTCGCCCTCGCGCCGTCTCCGCTGTGCCTGTGAGCCTGCGGGTGGCAGGTGAGGGAGGTCGTGCAGTGGCCACGCGGAGAAGGAAAGCTCGCTCACGTGCAGCGCGACTACGCGGGTGGCAGCGCGCTCAGCCGGGCCGCCGATCTCATAGGTGGCCAGGAAAGCGAGCGTCTCCTGCCTGGCGGCCTCCTCGCACTGACCGGGTGTCCAGTAGGGCCACTGCGCATAGCGCTCGAGGCTGTCCCGCATGTGTTCCCCCAGGCTGGCCTGCGCCTCTGGAAGGCTGCCCAGACGCTCAAACCACGGCAGTTCGAGCTGGCCGACGTAGTGCCTGCCGTCTGCGTAGGTCACCGTGAAGCGGACCTTCTGCAGCCGGTTCGTAAAGGTACTCCAGCGTTGCAACTGTGCGTTGGCCTGCTCCCAGGCGTCCGGCCCAGAGAGGCGCAGCGGGGGTTGGGGTTGAGGCAGCCCCTCGCGCTTTTCGAGGGTAATCGCCGTCGCTTGGATGATCTGGTGAGAATGCACGGTTCCTCCTATCCGCTGTGGGCCGGGCCGGGCGCGCTCTCGCCTTCGCCATCCCCGCGCGGTCCCTGGTACGCCTGCCCTGCCTCGCCTGCCAGCTCCTCCAGGTGCAGGGCCTTGAACTGCTGCGCGATTTCCCGCTCGAGGGCGAGGATCTCCGCCGCGATCGCGGCGAGCGGGCGCGGGGCCTGATACTGGAAGAAGGCGCGCGCGAAGTTGATCTCATAGCCGACCTTTCCGAGCTGTCCATCGCGGCTGTCGCGCTCGGAGAGGTTCACCCACGCATCGCTCCAGAAGGGCAGCACTTCCCTGGCGAAGAACGCCAGGGGGTCTTCTCGCATGGGCACATTTTCGCTGTCGCGCAGCTGCGGATCGCTTTCGGGAGCGCCTCCGGCGCTGCGGCAGATCTCCGCGCTCTCATCCCGCTCTGAAAGGGCAGCGAGCAGGGCTTTGAGGAGGGGGGCCG
>JADMIN010000199.1 GCA_015478575.1 Ktedonobacterales bacterium
CTTTCGCCCACCGCTAAGCGGACCCATCACACGCTCCCCGCGCGGAAGATGCGAGCGGCGACGGGTGGCGGGGCGGGCATGGGGAGGTCTGCCTGGCGAGGAGGCCCATGCGGCAGCTTATCTTTGGGGGAGCGATTCGCCGCCCTCCGCATGCTCGGCCCCTGGCCGTGACGCCGCCGTCCGCCCCAGCCCACCGGTGGCCTCCACTGCCGGTGCGGAGGGGAAGAGCTGATAGGGCGTCTCGTCCGTCTCGCCCGTGGGGGCGCGCTCGCCGCGGTCACGCTCGCCGACCCACGCGAAGAACAATGCGCTCAGCCCGATGAGGTAGGGAATGTTAGTCGGCATCCACATAATCAGCCCACCAAGCTGCTGATCGCCCAGTGGCGTCGTACCCCACAGCCGCGGCGCGTGGATGTACGGCGCATAGAAAGGGTATGACGCGAAGGTAAGCAGCGCCCCCAGCACGACCATTGGCTGGCAGGCCAGGAAGAGATAGAGCACGCCGGTGCCACGACCGATGCGCGCGACGATCCGCTCCGGCCCCAGAATCGGCAGCCAGAAGAGCATGCCAAACGCGATAAAGCTCAGGTGCTCGACGATGTGCAATGGCTCGCTCGCCAGCGCGGCATCATAGAACGTGGGCACGTGCCAGAGCCAGAGGTCCGCGTTGAAGAGGCCGAACGCCACCGCCGGGAGCGCCAGCCAGCGCAGTGCCCAGCGTATGCCCGCCGTGGGCAACAGCCGCTCCCACAGCCATCCGGGCAGCCCCAACAGCAGCAGCGGCGCCGCGACCACCGCGATCAGCATATGCTGCACCATGTGGGCGCTGAAGAGGTATTCATCGCCCAGCGCATCCAGTGGCGACATCAGCGCCAGCGCCAACACCGCCACACCCGCGAGGTAAAAGGTCACCTGCCCTGGCGCGGCAGGCTCGCCCCAGTTGGCGCGCTGGCGCAGCGGCCCAATCGCGTAGAGATAGCCGCCCGCCAGCAGCATAATGCCGAGGAGCAGCGTTGGGTTGAAATTCCACGTCAACCCGACCGGCGCCCCACTCGCCATGACCATCGTCGTGATCCCGCTCTCTTATGTGCCCCGCACTGCCCGCTCGTACTCCTCTGCCCCACGTATTCCTCTGGCATTGTATCGTCGTGCGCGCGGCCTCCGCCACGTCCTAGGCCACATCCTAGCGGCATGGCACGCTGGCGCTCCCTCCCGCTTCCGCTCCTCTCGGCCGGCGTCAGCATGACAGCCGCCACGCGCGTGGTGCGAACGCACCATGCCCGCGCCAACTCCGCCATGCTACAATGCCCGCGCCCAGCGTACTCACGAGGCATGATGCATACGCGCGGGCATCCCACCACCACACCGGCGGCATGCTGGTGCTCGCGCGAAAGGGGCCGACGCTATGGACAGGTCTTCGCTGCTTGTGGGCTGGTCCTTCGAGCCACTGGTCACGGTCCCCTTGCTCCTCACGGGGCTGCTCTACTGGCGCGGCGTGCGTTACTCCCATCGGCGCGGACTGGCGCGTCACCTGCGCTGGTGGCGGGCGGCAGCGTTTCTCGGTGGGCTGGGCGCCATCCTGATCGCGCTCACCTCGTCGGTTGCCCCCTGGGCTGGCCAGTTGCTCTGGGTCCACATGATCCAGCATGATCTTCTGGTGATGGTCGCCGCGCCGCTGTTGCTGCTCAGCGCACCCGTCTGGCCGCTCTGGCGTGCGCTGCCACTGCCTTGGCGCCGCGTGGGCCTTGGCTGGGTGATCGAGCAGGGCTGGCCGCGGCGGTGGTGGCACGTCATCAGCCGAGCCATCGGCGCACCCGCCGTCGCCTTGATCCTCTTCACCGGCGTCTTCAGCGTATGGCATCTCCCATCACTCTACGATCAAGCCCTCGAACAGCAGCCCATCCACGATCTCGAACATGTGCTGTTCATGGCCACGGCGCTGCTCTTCTGGGCGCAGATCATCCCTTCACGACCGCTACGCCCGCGTCTTGGCTATGTATGGCGCGCCATGCTGCTTGTGGTCGCCGGCATCGAGCTGAATATCCTGGCGTTTGCCCTGGCGCTGCCGAATGTGCCGAGTTATGCCCACTATGCCGCCCTGCCACGACCGGCGGGCATGATTTCCGCGCTCCTTGATCAGCACATGGCGGCGGGCGTGATGGATGTTCCGGGGACGATTCTCTTCTTCGGCACGGTGTGGGGCCTGCTGGCGCTCTGGCTGCGCGATGATGAGCGCGCTGGCTTGGAGGGGAGCGCGCGGCCAGGCATCTCGACGTGATGAGGGCACCGCCTACCGACTACCGCCTACAGCCCACCACGCGCCAGCCGCAGCGCGAGATACGCCGCCAGGCCGAGCAGCCCCACCGCTGGCAGCGTCACGACCCACGCCAGCAAGATATCGCGCACGACCTTCCAATGGATCCGGCCCACGCTATCGCGTAGGCCGATGCCGATGATCGCGCCAGAACTCACGTGCGTGGTGGAGACAAGCAGCCCAAGGTTGGAGGCAGACGCCACCAGGAAGGCCGTCGTCAGATTGGCGGCAAAGCCCTCGGTAGGGTCCATCGTCGTCACGTTCGCCGCCAATGTCTCCGTGACCTTGCGCCCGCCGATGAAGCTGCCCAGGCCCATGCCCAACGCCACCAACGCGAAGAGCCAGTAGGGCGCCTGAAATGTCCTCGTGTGTCGCGTGATGAGGAAGAAGGCCACACCCAGCGCCACGATCTTGGGAGTATCGTTTAGTCCGCGCGCGAAGCTGGCCGTGCCGCTGGAGAGCCAGTGCAGGCTATTCATGAGGCGCTGGGGCAGCTTGGCCAGCGTGAAGCGCAGGATCAGGTAGGCCACCAGCGCCAGCACCAGCGCGATAAACGGGCTGGCGACCAATGGCAGCAGCACCTTCTGCGTGAGCGTGCTCCACCGCACGTTGCCCACACCGAAGGCGAACGCGCCGACCACAACGAGCGAGCCAGTGATGGCATGCGTCGTGGAGACGGGCATCGCGATGCGCGTCGCCAGCACCACCCAGAGTATCGCACCGAGCAGGACGGCCAGCGCGAAGACCTCGGTCTGCTGTACGCCTGTGGCGATGAACCCCTTGGTGAAGGTGCCAATGAGGGCTGAGGCGATCAGCGCCGAGGCGAGCGAGCCGGCCACCGTGCAGAGGGTGCCCCAGGCGATGGCGCGCCGGTAGTTGGTCACGCCGCTACCCACCAGCGTGGCAATGGCTTTCGAGACATCGTTCGATCCGTTGACATACGCCAATCCCACCATCAACACCACGCCCATCGGCGCCAGCAGATCGGTGCCACCCGCTCTCTGGCCAGAGAGGGCAGCCGCTCCCAGCAGGCAGAGCGCCGCCCCTGCCCCCGCCAGCATGCGCCATGAGGCGATCGGTGACCGCCGCCCCCGTCGCGCTGGCGCCATCGCCGCACTGGCTGGATTCCTGGCATCACGGATATGCTGCCCTGTCGCCATGCCATTTCTCCTGAAGATGTCTGCCATCAGGCCCGCTCCTCCTCGTGTGCGCGTGATGGTCACGCCGCTCAGCGCTTACGCTGATTTCGTGGCGGTGAGGATGGCGTAGCCGAACTGGCCAGCCCGCACGGCGGCGGCGGCGGCACGGGCCGTCTCGCGCGCCTGCGCGAAGTCCGCTCCAGGCAACGCGATCTTCTTCATCTTCACCAGCAGTTCCGCGCCCATTAGGCGCGTGCGGATGTCTTGGACCATCGCGGCGAGCGCATCATCATGCGCCTCGATGCCATCCACGGTCAGCCCCGCGTCCTCCAGATAGCGCGAGTAGGCGCCGATGGGCTGCGCGTCGGCGATGCAGGCGACCCACGCGAGCAGCGTGCGCAGGTCCGCTGGCACGTCCCCCGTGCGCGTCAGATCGCTCATGCCCACGTGCCCGCCCGGCCGCAGCACGCGGGCGAACTCCGCCGCCGCCGCGCGCTTATCGGGAAAGGTGCAGAAAGCACACTCACAGATGAGCGCATCGAACGAGGCCTCCGCCGCGGCCAACTGCTCGGCGTCGTCGCGCTCGAAGCGCGCCAGCTCGCTCACTCCCGCCCGCTCTGCCGCCTGTGTCGCCTCGCGCACGTTCTCCGCGCTGAGTTCCACGCCGACGACTCCGCAGCCGAAGGTACGTGCCAGGTGGATGGCGCTCGCGCCTTTGCCCGCCGCGACATCCAGCACGCGGCTGCCCGGCCCCAGGCGCAGCAATTCACCCAGCCGCTCTGTCAGTGCCATGCCGCCGGGGTGGAACGATTCGCCGAGCAGCAGCCGCGCCCAATCGCTGCTATAGGTGGCGGCGCAGCAGGCCTTGACCGCGCTGGCGTCATCGGCGATGCCCGCGAGTGTCCCAGCCGTCTCGCTTGCGGAAGGCTTAGCGTCCATTGGTCTTCCCCTTCGTCTTCGCGGAGACCTTCACCGGGGCTTGGGCGCTGCCGTTGACGAAGGCGTTCGCGCTGGCGGCTCCATTGCCATTGGCGTGGCCATTGGCGTGGCTGTCGCTGGTGGTGAGCAGCGTCGTGGCGGGCGGAGGAGTCGCCTCGCTGCCCGTGGCGACTACAGCGGCCTTGTGCTTCTCGACGATGTGGGGGTATGGGCGCCGCGTATCGAAGGTCAGCGGCTCTGGTGTGTAGGGCGTGCCAGCCCGTCGTGCCTTGTTGCGCCCGCGCTCACGCGCCTCCAACTGCACACGCGCCTGCTCGCGATAGCCGAGCGTGTTGTAGGCGCAGAAGGGAATCTGCTTGCCATCAGGCAGCAGGAATTCCTTGCAGCACTTCATCAGGTTCTTCTGGTTGAAGGTGTAGGGGTCCATGAAATCTTGCAGCATCACCATGAAGACCTGGTTGGCGAAGGCGCCGATATCTAGGCTCTCAGGCAGGCCACAGACGGCGCAGGAGATGGCGAACTGCTGCGCCGCCTTGTCGGAGCCAGCCACCGCCGAGGAGGACCACAAACCCTCCAGCGCCGTCTGGATATCCGTGCTCAGGTCAGGCGTGGCGCGGTTGGTGATGTAGTCTAGGTAGTCGTCCACGTTGACCAGGCGCGTCAGCGGCAGCACTTGCTCGCCATCCACCAGTGCGTAGGTGACCGAGTTGCAGGTGGGGAAGCAGCACGGTACCGGCACGAAGTCCTTGACCATCAGCATGTTCTCGGTCTGCTTCTCGATCTCCCCCAGGATGTCGGGAATGGTCAGGCGCTGGAGAGGGTCAAACTTCATATGGCGCCCCGCATGGAAGGCTGGCTGGAAGTTGATGCCGCGCACGGCGGGATGCGCCGCGGCAAATTTGACGATGGCGCCGACCTCATGCAAGTTCACGTCCCGCTCGACCGCCGGCACCAGCACGACTCCCACACCGATGGCCGCCAGGCGGTCGAGCGCGCGCAGTTTCTGTTCCAGAATGTCCGGCTCACCACGGATGATGCGATAGGTCTCGCGCTCGAAGCCATCGAACTGGAAGTAGATAGAAGGGCGAATCTCGGCGAGGTCGGCGAGGAACGCATCGTCGTCAGCAATGCGCTTGCCATTGGTATTGAGCATCACGTGCCGAATGTTACGCCGCTTGGCGGCACGCATCATCTCGACGATCTTGGGGTGAATGGATGGCTCACCACCGGAGAACTGCACGACTTCTGGGCTGCCCTCGGCCGCCACCAGGTGATCCAGAATGCCTTCGACCTCCTCAAGCGTCAGGTTGAAGCCGGCACCAGCG
>JADMIN010000200.1 GCA_015478575.1 Ktedonobacterales bacterium
GAGGCCACCTATACGCTGCTGCCAGAGGGCGCGCCGCCAGAGGAGCGCGCGTCCCATGCGTTGGAAGCGGCGCGCGGACGCCAGGCACTGATCATCGGGCCAGGACTCGGCCAGGAGCCTGACACGCGGATCTTCTTGGAACGGCTGCTGGAAGGCATCCGCGTCCTGCCGGAAGATGCGCGTCCTCGCCTGGTGGTGGATGCCGACGCGCTGAATCTATTGGCCCATCTGGAACGCTGGTGGGAGCGGCTGCCAGCACGGACGGTGCTGACGCCGCATCCGGGCGAGATGGCGCGCCTGCGCGGCGGGCGAAAGGTCTCCGGTGGCGGAGCTGATCGGCTCGATGTGGCGCGGCAGGCCGCGCGGGAGTGGGGCCACGTCGTGGTGCTGAAAGGCGCCTGCACGCTGATCGCCGAGACGGATGAGACCTTGCGGGTGTGCTGGCCGCCGAATCCCGCGCTGGCGAGCGCGGGCACTGGCGATGTGCTGGCAGGGACCATCGGCGGCCTGCTGGCGCAGGGCGTGGAGCCATTCGCCGCGGCCCGTGCGGGGGTCTACCTCCATAGCCGCGCGGGCCTGCGGGTGCGCGCCCGCCTGGGCGATGCCGGTTTGCTGGCGAGCGACCTCCTGTTGGAACTGCCGTTGGCGTTGCGCGAGACGAAAACAACTGAGCAATAGCCCACGCCCAGGGGGAAGCGCGTGCCAGGCATGCCGGTATTGCGCCCCGCGCTGTGCGCCGCTCGCATCTGGCGGGAAGGACGCGCTGAGTCACCCACAGGCCACGTTCGCGCCGCATCTGTCGCCGCGCATCTGTCGCCGCGCATCTGTCGCCGCGTCAGGTCGCACACAGGTGCGCTGCCAGCGCACCTTACGGCATCGCCCTCTCCTCGATGCTATGGCAGTATATATCTACGCCTTGGTGCATCTGCCAGGGGCGCTACGGAGGCACGCAGTCCCTATACCGCACTGGGGGGCCTCAGGAGTGGACACGAGGAGGGGAACGATGGGATATCTCAAGCGCCACATGCTCGCGAGCTTCATACAGTGGATTCCGCTCGCCACACTGGTCATCTTCGCGGCGGCCATGACCTATGGGACGGTGCAGTCGAACTATCGCAGTGCAGCCAATGATCCGCAGATCCAGATGGCTGTGGACGCGCGCATCGCCCTCATGAGCGGTACGGCGCCCCAGAACCTTGTGCCAGCGAATAAGCTTGATATCGCGCAAAGCCTGGCGCCCTATCTCGCCATCTATGACACCACCGGCCAGGTCGTCGCGTCGTCGGCCACGCTCCACGGCCAGCCGCTCACGCTGCCGTCGGGCGTCTTCGAGAGCGCGAAGAGCATGGATATGGATGTAATCACCTGGGCGCCCGAGACGAACGTGCGCAACGCCATTGTCGTGCTGCACTACGCGGATGGGTACGTGATGGCTGGGCGTTCACTCAAGCTGGTGGAGCAGCGAGAGAGCAACCTGGATCTAGAAGTCGGTGTCGCGAGTCTCGCGGCACTGGTGGCAACGTATCTCGCCGTCCTGTTCACCAGAATGCTCGCGTCACGCCTTCAACCGGCAGGTGTCCGGCAGCCCTAGAGTCTGTTAAAGACCTAACGCCGATAGGTGGTAAACTGGGACATATCAAACATCCGCAAGCCCTACCCCTTCCGATGTTAGTGCTGACGAATGGGCATTCGTCGTCCTCTATTTGACTTTGTTGCCTGAAGATGTGAGCCAGCGCCAATACGAGTTGCGTAAAATCTTCAATGGCTTGCGCTGTCTCGTGAAGACAGGCGCCCAGTGGCGTATGCTGCCGCACGATTTGCCGTCTTGGCCTATCGTCTACCAACAGATGCGCCGCTGGATAGCGGCCAAACTGCTTCGGCAGTATCGTCCATAGCCTGCTCGTGCTCTTGCGCCGCGCGGCGGACCGTCATGCCCAGTTCTTAGGGCGGCGAGGCTGGTGGATGCGAGCGGCAAGCGTTTGGGGAAAGACCTAACCCCTCTCACCTGCGAGGAGAGGGGGAACGCGAGTGCGCGCGGCGGGGCTATTTAGAGAGGAGAGAGGACAAGGGAGCGGTAGCTATGGTATGATAAGTACACGGGCGAATGGTTGAGTGATTCGCAGGGAAGGCAGAGACGCACCATGGGCATCAGTACGCACAATTCGCCGATTGACCTTCTGGTACAGGACGTCAAAGATCGGCACCTTCAGTTACCAGAGCTGCAGCGCAAGTACGTCTGGAAGTCCACGCAGGTCCGCGATTTCTTTGACTCGCTCTATCACCAGTATCCGACCGGCCAATTGCTCGTATGGGAAACCGATGATCTACCCTACAACCGCGACGTAAGTGCGACTGGCATCGGCCCTAATCACCGCCGACCGCAACTTCTCCTCGATGGCCAGCAGCGCCTGACCTCGCTTTATGCCGTCATGACCGGTAGCGCATGCAAGGTGCGCGATCGCACGAAGCGCATTGAGATTGTCTTCAACGTCTTCTCGCAGCGGTTTGAGGTCGCGACGGCCGTCACCCGTCCTCAATCTGGTTGGGTTTCTATCACGCAAGTATTCACCAAGGGTGTGTTGCCATCCTTCAACGAGCTTGGACTCGATTTGACCTCTCCCGAGGCGCAACAGGCGCTCGAAAATCTGACTCGGCTCGACGCGATCAAGAAATATACCTACCACATCAACGTGCTGAGCGGGCTGACGTACGAGGAAGTCACCGGCATCTTTGTGCGCATCAACTCCGGCGGCACACGACTGAGCAATGCCGATCTCGCGCTGGCGCAGGTTTCGAGCCGGTGGCATGGCGTGACGGAGGAGCTAGAAGAATTCCAGGCGCAGGTGCACAAGCTTGGCTGGGAGTTGGATGATTCGATCCTATTGCGTGTACTCTCCGCGATCGCTACCAACCAGGCGACACTTAGTCAGTTCTTCAAAGCGGGACGCAATCAAGAACTCACTGAAGAGCGGTTGCGTGAAGCATGGCAACGGGCGAAACCAGCTATGCTGCAAGCCATCCACTTTATCAAGCAGAACTGCTTGATAGACTGGCTTAGTATGCTTCCGACGAATTACGTGTTGGTACCGCTCGCCGTCTTCTTTGAGCGCCAACACCAGGTGACACAACAGCAAGAGCGCGACCTGCAGCGCTGGCTCTATATGGCGCTGATCTGGGCGCGCTATAGCGCCTCCTCGGAAGCCAATCTCGACCAAGACATCAAGACGCTCAGTGAAGAACACCCCGTCGGGCACATGATCCAAAATATCGCGGACAGAGTAGGTCCTGGTCGCCGGGTGACGGAGCGAGAACTGCAAGATCAACTGAGCAATTCACCGTTCATGGTGATGGCGTATGTACTAGCTCGCCGCGGCGAGGCAAAGGATTGGTTCCACGCGGTCGGTATCGGCGCGGGGCAAGACCTTGAGTACCATCATATCTTCCCCAAGCCACTGCTCAGCCCGCGCTACCCTGATCGTGCGCAGAGTCGTATCATCAATCAAGTGGCGAACCTCGCTTTCCTCTCGCAGCGGGCTAATGCACGCATCGCGGCGAGCCAGCCGTCGGATTATCTGCCAAGCGTCGAGTATGCCTGGCTCCAAGCGCAGTATGTCCCGACCAATCCGGCATTGTGGACCATTGACCGCTACGAAGACTTTGTCCAAGAGCGACGCAAGCTGCTCGCGGAGGGTATCAACGATCTGCTCGCGTCACTGATGAACGAGCCGGCGCCGTGGATAAACGATTGGGCGAAGCAACTTGAGGCGCGTCTGATGGCGGCCGAGGCTGGTCTACGCGACCTGATTGCGCTGCGCCTCGCCGATAATGGGGGGGCGCACGCCTGGAACCGTTACGTCCCAAGTGACATTCAGCAGGCGGTGCGACAGCGCATTGACCAGCGCATCAAGCGCAATCCGTTCGAATCTGACCAGTACGATACGCTTGCTGATCGTCTGGCACAGTGCAATTTCGGCGATTACGCCAAGATCATCACATCAAATTGGTTGATCTTCGGCAACGTGTTCAGTGACAAGATGACCTTTGAGCGCCAGATGACGTCCATCCAAGATGCACGCAACGCGATGGCACATCACCGCGCGATGAACGAAGGTGAGCAGCACACTGCTGCCGGCGGCCTCTATTGGATAGAACAGTGTCTGATGTTGGCCGCGCGTGCTGAGGACGATACCGAAGACGAAGGCGAAGATGAGGCTGAAAATAAAGTACTCGTGCGCGTTGACACACGAGCGCTCTAGAGGCTGTTAGTAGCAGGTCAGGCGGACTTGCACGGCAGTGTAGCTTAGATGCATGAGCACTTGAGAGCGCATTGCGGAACCGGAAGCCATTGTCGCCCAGCAGCGCGAGCAGATCGCGCAGTTGCTGGCGCGCAATCAGGAGTTGGAAGCGCAGTTGGCCCACGCGCACCGGGAGAGCCACACCAGCTCCAAGCCGCCATTGAGTGACGGGTTGCGGCGCAAGAGACAGCGGGGCTAGTGGGCAAGAAGGCAAGCCGCTATGAAAGGGGAAGTAAAAGCGCCTCACCTCTTGCTTCCTCTCATTACGGAGCGAGGGAATACGTGGGCAGGGGATACAGGCGTGGGCGGAGCGTGGAGTCTCACGCCTTCAGCCGCGGCATTACCTCAGCGGCGAAGCGTGCGATCTGCTCAGCGCGGTCGGGCCAGCGCGGCGCCATGAATTGCAGCGCGAGGTGGGTGACACCGATGGCGCGGTAGCTGCTCAACGCCTCCACGAGTTGCTCCGGCGTGCCGCGCAGGTGGCGCGCATCTTGTGGCACCGATGCGCGCGTCACTTCGATGGGACGGCAGCAGGCCAACTGAATCTGATCAGGATCACGTCCACCCGCCCGCGCCAGCCGCAGCGTTTGCTCGTAGCCCGCGCGCAACTCAGCGGGCGTGATCTCGACGAAGTAGGGGAACCAGGCATCGCCGTACGTGGCCGTGCGTCGTTGGGCGGCGGTGCCCTCGCCCCCCACCCAGAGGGGAATGCGCGGCTGCTGGAGAGGCTTAGGATAAAACGCCACATCGGCGAACTGATAGAAGCGCCCGTCATAGCTGATGTGCTCCTCGCTCCAGAGGCGCGTAACGATCTCCAACTGCTCGTCGGTCATGCGGCCACGGTCAGCGAAGGGCACGCCCTGCGCGGCGAACTCCTCTGCCATCCAGCCGACGCCCACGCCCATGATGAGCCGCCCACGCGAGAGTTGCTCGATGGAGGCGGCGACGCGTGCCCAGTAGAGGGGATGGCGATAGGGCAGCACGAGCACACTAATGCCCAGCGTGATCCGTTCGGTGCAACCAGCGAGGAAGGCCAGGCAGGTGAGCGAATCAAGAAAGGGTCGGTCGGGCGGAACGATGAACTCGTGATTCTCGGCGTAGGGATAGGGTGTGGTAATCGTCCAGGGGGTGACAACTCGATCAGCGGACCACACGGCATCGAAGCCCTGCGTCTCGGCGCTCTGCGCGGCCTCACGCAAGGTATCAGGGCCGGCGGCCCGCCCCGAGATTGGCAGAAAGACGCCAAACCGCATGCTCACGCTCCCTTCCTTCGATGCCTCCTGGCAAACCAGTGCCACCATGCAGAGCGGCGGCACCCCAGGCGCTCGCGTTCCCCCGCACAGCATACCCGACGCGGGCCACGACGAGCGAGAAGTCCGGCAGAGCGCGACCCGCGATGCGCGTCGCGAGAGAGCGC
>JADMIN010000943.1 GCA_015478575.1 Ktedonobacterales bacterium
CCTTTGTGCTGCGCCGCTGCGCCGAGATGATGCGGTCGTGGCGGGCGGTGACGCTCAAGGCGCAAACCTGGGGCTACGCGATGGCCGCCACCAGCCAGGGGCTCTTTGCGCTCGGCACGGCGGTCGCCTTTGCCCTGAGTGCCATGCTCTTCAAGACCGGCACGCTGACGATCGGCGCGGTCTATCTGATTTTCCAGTACACCGCAATTCTGCTCCAGCCAACTGAGCAGCTCCGCAAGGAAGTGCAGGACCTGCAACAGGCGGACGCCAGCATGGGCCGGGTCGAGGCGCTTCTGCGTACGGCGCCGCGCCTGGCCGATGGCCCCGGCGAACTGCGCGCGCTGCCGCCCGGCCCGCTGGCGATAGAACTGGACAGCGTCTCATTTGGCTATACGGAGGACGCTCCGGTTTTGTGCAACGTCAGTATCCTTCTGGAGCCGGGGCGCGTGCTCGGCGTGGTCGGGCGCACCGGCAGCGGCAAGACTACGCTGACGCGGCTCCTGCCGCGCTTCTACGATCCGCAGGCCGGCGTGGTGCGGCTGGGGGGTGTGGACGTGCGGTCGGTTCGCCTCGCGGCGGTGCGCGCGCGCATCGGCATGGTCACGCAGGAGGTGCATCTCTTCAACGCCAGCGTGCGCGACAATGTGACGCTCTTCGATGACGGCGTGCCGGATGACCGGATCAGCGCCGTGCTCGATACGCTGGGGCTGTCCGGTTGGCTGCGGGAGCTGCCGCGCGGTCTGGACACCCTGCTGGGGGCTGGCGGCGCCGGACTCTCCGCCGGGCAGGCGCAGGTGCTGGCCTGCGCGCGGATCTTCCTGCGTGACCCCGACATCGTAATCCTGGACGAGGCCTCCTCGCGTCTCGACCCGGCCACGGAGCGGCTGATGCAGACGGCGCTCGGTCGGCTGCTCGATGGCCGCACCGGCATCATCGTGGCGCACCGGCTGGCAACGATTGCTTACGCCGATGACATCCTCGTTCTGGAGGATGGGCAGGTGCGCGAGCATGGGCCACGGCGTGCGCTCGCTGCCGACCCTACCTCGCGCTTTGCCGGGTTGCTGCGTCTGGCGATGGAGGAGGTCTCCGCATGAAGAAGCCCCTCTCCACGAAGCCGCTGCCGACCTGGCGCTACCTGGTGAGAATGGCCCGCTCTGCCCCCCAACTCTACC
>JADMIN010000944.1 GCA_015478575.1 Ktedonobacterales bacterium
CTACAACGCGCGTTACTATGATCCAGCGGTGGGGCAGTTCACCAGCGCCGACAGCGACGCGGCGGGTGGGCTGAACCGCTATGCCTATGTAGGGGGCAAACCGGAGACGCGCACCGATCCCAGCGGGCAGCGGGCCATCACGATGGAGGGTGGTCGGGACGGCATCAAGGGTGGGGGACTGCGGCCCTGCACGTCCAATTGTGGGGACACGCCGCCTGGGGGCACGCCGCCAATCGTGACGCCGCCGAAGCCCGTCGTCAAGACGTCGCCGCGCACGACCGCCGCGCTGGCCTCGGGGTTCAGCAGGAGCGACGCCAGCGGGGGCGGCGGTTGCACCGAGGTGAAGGGCCAACCCACCTGCGAGCAGATCGCCAACGCGCGAGGTGTTGCCGCTAACTTCGCTGAGAACATGACCCAGTTGGGCAAAAACCTGGTGATTGGGGGAATAATAAAGCGGATAACCGGTGGGAGGCCTGTCATCGGGTGGTTCGTGAGTACGTTTGCTGCTCCAGCCATAACGGCATTGAAAACGTTGCTCGCGGTAATCGCACTAGAGACGCTCATATTTGACGACCTCTTCTGGACACAAGCCACCCAGTGGAGCGATGGCCGGTGGCGGAGCCGCGTCGCCTTCGGGGTCTGGGTGGCGCTGATCAACGGCGTTGCCGCGGTGGCCAGCGCGGCGGTAGGCGTTGCGATCACTGCGGTTGTTGACACGTTAGGAGGTGGACCAGAGGATCCCGTGGGCGATGTCGTGTCGCTCATCGCGGGTGCGTCAGGTATGCTCCTGAACCTTGCGGCTTTCGGCCTACCCGCCATCCAGACGCTGAATGCGGAGAAGCAGGCGCTGTATCCGGGTACGTTTCCAGTGCTGTGATTGTGGTTGAGTGGCTGCTCCGTGCGCTGCTGGCTGGCATTCTCCTGAGAGGGCTGGCTGCCGCCCGTCGGATGGTGGTGGCGCGGTGGTGGTGGCGCGGCGGACATCGGTCCTGGTCCGGCCCCGATGTTCGCCTGCCCCTCGCCTGAGGGGGCGTGGCGCGCTGGCCATCACCTTTGACCATCGTCCCTGAGCAGCCGGTGGACGTACGCGTGGCGCGGGGCCGAGCACCGCGCGTACGTCCATCGTGCCAGCATCCGTCCAGAAGGAGGGGAAACACACATGCTAGGGGAT
>JADMIN010000945.1 GCA_015478575.1 Ktedonobacterales bacterium
CCGCTTGCAGCCCGATCCAGCCCCGCTGCGTAACTTTCAAGACAGTCTCTCAGGGTCACGATACCTACGACTATCGTTCCGGCGGTATACTGGTTGACTGTCGAAGATGGCGCGGGCGGCGTCGCCAGCAAGAACTCCTTCAGAGTAATTGCGGCATCCATCACACGCCTACCCACACCAACGCCTCATCTCACGGAGAAGGGCGGCGCCTCCTTGGCCAGCTTCCTGCCATTCGCGCTCCTTGGAGCAGTGCTCCTGCTCGGCATTGCGAGTGTTGTGGTGGCGGGGAAGGGAATGGCGGCATCCACAACCAAGACGCCGCCACGCCGGGAGTATTAGATCCGGTTGATCGTCTTGCCCATGAACTTGCCGAAGAGCTTGTAGGCGAGCTTCCGCAGAAAGTAGCGCTCGACGCGCTTGGGGTTGCCGCTCGACAACACTTGCGCCTCATAGATCATGCTGTCGGCTCGGTGCGCCGTCTTGGCGACCTTGTGCTCCGTGGCGGCGGCGTTGTCCAGCCCGGTCCGGTGATGGGTAGCTGTCGTACGGGTGCTCTGGCGTGCCTGTCCCTTGCTCATTGGGGCCTCCTCTTCACTCATTGCTGGCGGCAAGTCGCGGCGTGATCGCCTTAGTGAGCGCTTCAGTCCGCGCGTATCGCGCGCTGGCATATCAATGCCGGGCGCCTTCTCTCTCACCTACCGCTTGTCGTCGGCTCGTATCGTAGTCCGCTCCTGGGGAGGCGTCAAACCAAGGCACCATTAGTACTGACAGAAGGGAGGCCACCGCAAGCCGCTCCCGCAAGGCGGCATGCGCTGGTCGGGAAGTGGTCGCGGTCAACCCTACCTCTACCGCGCAAACCGCTTCCAGTTGGGTGGGCTGGGCGCCAAGGGAGTCTCCGCGCGCTGGCATGCCTGGGCTGGGGTGATGAACTGAGAACTCGTCGGTGCTCCTCGCTCGTGCGGAGTGCCAGTTGGGCTACTGCTCGCAATCCGCGTCTCGCAATCCGCTACCGCTCTCCGCTCTCGCCACTGCCACGGGCACTGGCCTTCGGAGTGGACGCCGCCGGATTGCCATTCGTATTCGGCGCACCCTCGAGCAGGTGGTCGAGTTCCTGGCGCATGGCCTGGATGTCGGGATAGGAGCGGTAGACGCTGGCAAAGCGGATGTAGG
>JADMIN010000201.1 GCA_015478575.1 Ktedonobacterales bacterium
GTTTGGAGTACACCCCACCGGCCGGCAAGGCGGGCGAGGCGCTGGATAGCATCACCCGCACAACCCAGCGCGAGGTGCATGAGGACCTGGAGAACTTCCGCCGCGTCGTCAGCGGCCAAGCGGGTGTCCACCCACGTGACCTGGAGCCAGAGGCCGCGTACCACGGCGATCTGGAACAAATCTTTGGTTCGCTCGCCAATGTGGCGGTGTGGGGTGTCGTCGGCGGCACGATCGCCCACTACGTCATGGATCGCATTGTCGAGCCGCATCCGCTCCGCAACGCTTCGAGTATCCTCACCGCCCCGAAGGCGTATGTGGTTGGCAAGAGGCTCGGTATCACGCGCACGCCCCTGCCTTTCACCACAGGGCAATCGCCACAGTCCAAGGTCGCGGGCTACATCTTCGGTATCGCGACTGGCGCTTCGATTCTCGCCTCGGCAACGTTGCGACTGACGAACCGCAAGCAAGATGCGCTCTTTGTGGGGCAGTGGGCACCGACGTTCTTGGGTCTTGGTGCGCTCGCTCGCTTCATCGGTGACAGCGGCATCAAGACACCGGCGCTCGGTCAGAAGGCCAGTTGGGCGTTCTCCACCGCCGCGCTTGGCGCGATCTTCACGTCGCTGTTCTGGCACGCCAAGGGCTACCGGCGCCAGGGCCTCTTCGTGGGGCAGTGGGCGCCGACGCTCATGGTGGCCGCCGCGCTCGCTCGCATCTACCGACCCGGCTAAACCCGGCGGGCGCTGGCCGCGTGAGCTTCCAGAAGCTCACGCGGCCAGCCCAGGCAGCAGGTGTGCGGCTCGATGAGGCCAAGAATGGCACGCACACCTGCGCTGGGCGCGCCCTTTTCAAGGGACACGCGGCACAAAAGGCAGAAACGCGCCGCCAGCCCATCCGGGCTGGCGGCGCACCCTACCAGTCTGCGCGTCATCGCCGCGGCGGCTTACGCCGAGGCGCGCGAGGCGACCTGTCCAGACGTGAGGAACGCCTCATAGGCCTCGCGCAGCCCTGGATACCGCAGCAAGAAGAAGGTCGCGTACTCGTGATCGAGCGGCCGCGGCGGACGGATCAGATGCATCCCCACATCTTTGAGCAACCGATTGCCCTTGCGCCCATTACAGGCGCGGCAACACGCCACCAAATTCTCCCACGTCCCTTGCCCACCCCGCGAGCGTGGGATGATGTGATCGAGGGTCAGTTCGCGCACGCGCTTGCCACAGTACTGGCATGTCTCCTCATCACGGAGGAGTATATTCGCGCGCGTGGGGCGCAGCGCCATGCGCGGAATGCGGATGTTGGCCAACAACTGCACAATCACTGGCTCATCAGTTGGCAAGCGCCGGGCGGAGATGCCTTCTTCGATGAGGGCGCGCATGCGTTGGTTCACGAACGCGACCTTCTGCTTTGAGAGCAGCACCACCAATCGGCGCTCTGGGATGACCGAGAGCGGCTGAAGCGATGCGTTGAGGACGAGCACCGGCATCGGCGACTCCCTCCTTCTTCCCCAGACCACAGAACACACACAGGGGGCAGAGGAACGAGCCGCCGTGGGGCCAGCGCCGACCCACACGGGAGCGCCCGCTATCTCTGCCGTCTTTGCCGCACGCCGCTCCATGCGGCGTTGGCACAGCGCCGCGTCGGGCCGCGATCACCAACAAAAAACACGCCCTGCCGCGCAGGGCATGTCCTACCAGTGGTGGTTGCTGCTGGTAGTGGTGCCCCCGCCCGCATGGCGTGCTCCTCGATCTGGCCCGCCGGTCGCCCCAGGCTGGGAGAACCGGCGGTTCTGGTCGGGGTGAGAGGACTTGAACCTCCGACCTCAGCGTCCCGAACGCTGCGCGCTAGCCGACTGCGCTACACCCCGATAGTTTCGACTGATATCCACACCGCGAGCGGGGCGCGAGATGGTGCCACGGTGGCGGTATTCCTCACGCTACCCTACTACGGCGCAAGTATATCACATGCGTTCGCCGCTCCGCAAGGGGCAACTCGCTAGGCCCTCGCTGGGCACCAGGCCGCATGTTGGCGAATGGATGCGGTCTGTGCTGGCACGGCAACGGAGCCACCTCACCAGCGAGGCGCGAGCGCACGGAGCGGGTGGCGTATGCGTAGTGGCGTCGTCATGGCGTCGCGGTCAGGAACCGTGGCGCGCGGCGCGCCTGGGTCGCGTGCTCAAAGGCAGAGGCCAGTTCGATCAGCCGTGCCTCGCTGAATGCCCGACCCATCAAGGTGATGCCGATGGGCAGGCCGAAGGCATCGCCCGCGGGAACGCTGATGGCCGGATAGCCAGCGAGCGCCGCTGGCTGGGCACTGCCGCCGGTATGGTGGTCGCCGACGAGGAGATCAATTTTCCAGGCGGGGCCACCGGTTGGCATCATCAGCGCGTCGAGCTGGTGGGCCTCCATCACCGCATCAATGCCTTCCTGCCGTGCCAGGCGGCGGTTGGTCTCCAGCGCGGCCAGGTACGCTGGCTCGGTTAACGGCCCCTTGGCCGCGGCCATCTCCAGGATCTCCTGGCCAAAGTACGGGAGTTCCTCCTCGGCGTGCGCCCGATTGAACGCGATCAGATCTTCCAGTGAATGAACCGGCGCATGAGGGCCGAGGGCGCCCAGGTAGGTATTGAGGTCCGCCTTGAATTCGTAGAGCAAGACCTCTAGCTCCGTCTCGGCTTCGCGCATCTGCTTCGCGGTCGGAATATTCGCTGGGTCCACGATCTCCGCGCCAAGCGCGCGCATCGCCTCGATGGCCCGTTCCGTGACCGCGTCAGCCTTCTCGCTGTAGCCATAATAGACCTCACGCGCGATGCCGATGCGGGCGCCGCGCAGCCCATCAGGCGTGAGATGGCGCGTGTAGTCCGTGGCGCGCCCATCGCTCGCCTGTGTCGCCGCGTCACGCGGGTCAGGGCCAGCGATGACGCTCAACAGCACCGCCGCGTCCGCGACGGTGCGCCCGAAGGGGCCGATCGTATCCTGACTGTGGGCGATGGGGATGACGCCGGCACGGCTGGTAAGCCCAAGGGTGGGCTTGATGCCGACAACACCGTTGACCCCCGCGGGGCAGAGGATCGAGCCGTCGGTCTCGCTGCCGAGCGAAGCCGCGGCCAGATTCGCCGCGACCGCCGCCGCCGAGCCAGAGCTGGAGCCGCAGGGTGAGCGGTCGAGTGAGTACGGGTTGCGGCATTGCCCGCCGCGCCCGCTCCACCCACTGGAGGAGTGGGTAGAGCGGAAATTGGCCCATTCGCTCAGGTTGGCCTTGCCCAAGAGCACCGCGCCAGCGGCGCGCAACCGTGCCGCCACCGTGGCATCGTGGGCGGGGCGCGCACCCATCAGCGCGAGTGAGCCAGCGGTGGTGCGCATGGCATCCGCCGTATCAATGTTGTCCTTGAGTAGGATGGGAATACCATGGAGCGGCCCGCGTGGACCGCTGGCGGCTCGCTCGCGGTCGAGCGCTTCCGCGATGGCCAGCGCCTCCGCATTCGTCTCGATCACGGACCGCAGCAGCGGGCCGGACTGATCCAGCGCGGCAATACGAGCGAGATACCGCTCGGTGAGTCTCCGCGCTGTCAGGTGTCCCGCCGTCATCGCGGCTTGTAGCGACGTGATTGTCGCCTCCTCTAGCTCGCCAAATGGCGCTCCCGGTCCGCTCATCGCTTCCCCTCCGCTCAGCATGTCGGTGCGCGAAATAGGCCAGCTTATCGCTGGGCCGACGTTGATGCTCTCCCAAGCTCATAGAAACGTTGAAGCCGACGGTCCACGCGCGCATGCGCGTCCTCCGCGGGCAGACCAGTCAGCAACGGGATGCCCTCATCTATGGTGCTGATCGGCCAGATGGAGAACCATCCCTCGTGTGCGATGGATTCCGCCACCTCGCGCCGCAGCATCAGATCCTGCGCGTTGGCGGCGGGGATGAGCACACCATACGACAGAGCGGGGCGCTCGCCAGCCGCGCGACGTGCCTGGCAGATCGCCCAGAATCCTTCGATTTTCTCATTGACGCCGCCGATGGTCTGCACTTCACCATACTGGCCCACGGCGCCCGTGATGGCACGGGAGCAGGTGAGAGGCACCTCCCCCAGCGCGGAGAGCAGCGCGAAGAGGGCGCCGGCCGAGGCGCTGCTGCCATTCGTGCCTTCCCCCTGCTCGAAGCGCAGACGCGCTACCATACTGATCGGGCGCTGGCTGCCATAGCGGCGCGCGAAATAGCCCGCCATCGTGAGAGCGCCGCTAATATGGCTGGAGTCGCTGGCCTCGGCCTCACGCTCGATATCCACCAGGCGCTCACGACCGGGACTGACGGTGGCGCTGATACGGAAGGGCACGGCAAAGCGGCGCTCCAGTGGCGGTGGGCTATAGACGCCAAGCCCGTTGATCTGGCCAACCGCCACGCCAGAGGTCGGCACGATCTCCCGGTTCGCCAGGATATGCTCTCGATAGAGGCGTGCGTCGTGCCCCTGCCAGACACGGCGGGTCTCGAGGATGGCCTCTAGATGTTCGCGGCTCGTGGTCGCGCCTGTCGTGGTCGCGCCTGTCGTGGTGAGCGCCTTGCGACCAGCCTCGACGATGAGATCGCGCAAGATGGTCAGTTCCGCCGTCACGTACGAGCGGTTCCGCCCGCCCACACGGCGCGCGCCTTCCTCCACCAGCCGGGCGATGCCCGATGGATCAAGTGGTGGCACCTGATAGCGGTGCGCCACGCCCGCGGCCAGCGCCGCATATGCCGCCTCCGCCTGGTAGGCCATCGGGCCTGCGTCTGCCCACTCCACGTTGGCCTCCAACGCGGCGTTATAGCGGAAGATCCGCTCGAAATCCTCCGCGAACACGCGCAGTTTGCGATAGTGCAGATCCGTGCCGATCAGCGCCACGCGGAGCGTCAGCGGAATCGCTGGTGCGCCCGGCCCACGCACCGCTAATTCGCCAGAGCGCAATGCCGCGCGCAATGTCGCCCAGGCCGCCGACGGCTGATCACGCTCCAGCAACTCATCGGCGGGGAGGATCAAGACGCCCCCATTGGCACGCAAAAGCGCATGCGCGATATCTTGCTGGCCACGCATGCTGACGAGCACTGGTGCGCCCAGCGCCACGCCATCCGCCTCAGTTGCCGGTGCCCGCACCCTTCCCGCGGGCGCGCTCGCGTCGCTCATCGCCGGGGGGAAGGGCGTCCCCAGCAGTGCCTCCAGGGCCTCCCGCAGCCGCTCCAGGTAGGCGCGGGCCAGCCGTGGCGCCACCGCCCGCGCGGGCGCGAAGTAGCGCGCGAGTGGCGAGCTACCGACCTCATGTGGCGGGCTATCGGTCTCATGCGCGCCCTCAGGCCCATCGTCATTGGCGGCCCCAACAGGGAGCTTGGCCCAGTCTTGGGCGAGTTGGCGCAGGGCCGACTCCAAGAGATCGGTGAAAGGGATCGCTGTGCTCGTTGGCAGCGTCAGCAGCATCGAGCGCCCCAACGCTTCCGGGTCAGGGACATAGCAGTAGTCAGGCGGGGTGGGGCGCGACGCCATGGCGCGACGCGCCAGCGTCGCCGCCAGACTCGTCCGCCCAGTCCCTTCCTCACCGGCGATGTAGAGATGCGCGTCGGGTGAAACCTCCCCCAGCCAGGCCAGGACGACGGAGGCCGCGGTCCGCTGCATCCAGGGGGCGAGCAGATCAGCTACCCACGCCTGTGCGTGGGGATCGCCGGGAGCCTCTAGGGTCAGCGCTCCAG
>JADMIN010000202.1 GCA_015478575.1 Ktedonobacterales bacterium
CACTGGGCACCTTCCTCGCCATCAATCTGCCGTGGATCGTTGCCTCGCCACGGGCTTGGCTGGCCAGCCTCTTCTTGCCGGTGAGCCTGCCGCTCTTGCCCGATGGCAGCGGCCTCGTCGGTATCTCGCTCTCTGGTACGCTGCCGCTCGCCCCCAGTTGGGTCTATGCCGCGCTGGAACTACTGGCGTTGCTGGCCGCGCTGGCGTGGTATTGGCGTGCCCAGCCGCGCTACCCCTTCGCTGGGCTGGTGCTGCCGCTGCTGCCGCTGGTCTTTGCCTGGCGCAGCCCGGAGCGCTACTTCGAGTTGCTGCCGGTGGCGGCGGCGCTAGCCCTCGCGCTCACCCTGGCCGCTCGGCGTCCCATCGTGGCGCTCCCGCCCCGCCCGCCGGCGGCTGAGGCGCGCGCTGGCGCCACGGCATAGGCGCCACGGCCTAAGCGGCCCCCTCCCGCGCGAGTGCGGAAAGGGGGCCAGAGGCGGACGTGAAGAAGCGGTGGGGCTTCTTTAGGCCAGTGGGTAGACAGGCAAGGCGATCTTGCCATTACTGACGCTACGCAGCAGGCTGGCCAGGGCGGCATACCAGGCCGCGATGGCGGTCAGGATGCCAACCCAGCCTCCCGCTTTGGTGATGGCGGTGTTGGTGGTCAGCGCGCCGATGGCCAACAGCAGGAACGTGATAAAGAGCAGCACGAAGACGGCTGCCAGTGCCCCGCTGATCCGCAAGGAGGCGATCATCAGGATGCCGGTGATGATGGCCCAGCCAAGGAGGTAGATGCCCACGGCGGTATCCGTCGGCCCGCTGCCCTTGATGCCAAACGCGACGCCGAAGCCAAGGATGAGCAGTAGACCAAAGGACAGCCAGAACGCGCCATACGACGTGAACGCCGTCGCGCCGAAGGTGTTGTTGTTGCGAAACTCCCACATACCGGCGAGCAACTGGGCAATGCCGCCATAGAAGACGGCGAGGCCAATGACGATCTTGATGTCACCTTTACCGCTGAGGATGCCAGCATTCACCGCGCCAAGGACGAAGGTCGCCAGCGCAAAGCCGCTCAGGCCAAGTGGCCCGGGGTCGGCCAGAACCGATACGGGTGCCCTTTGTACCATGGGAAGAACTCCTCTCCGAAACAGCACGCAATGGGGTGTGAGATAGGCGTGGCGGCGTTCCACAATGGAGTGCCGCCATCCAATGCGGCCGCCTGACGCGGCCGGAAGAGCAGTGGATGACACGCTACGTGATCTCGCGCTACGGTGGATGAAGGTCCAGATGGCTATGGCATGCGCCCTCCCGTTGGCGCCACCCTCCTCTCTTTCGCGGTGACATAATGAGGAGCCTTGCGCGTTAGTGTAGCATAGAGCCGCAGGCAAGGGAAGAGTCGGACACGTCGCGGTGCGAAATCTGATAGAATGGCGTCAACAGGCGCCGTGGCATCGGCTGTGGCATCGGATACAAGGGGGGAATAGATGGCCGCTTCTCAGGGATCCTCGGATACGCCCGTGAACATTGACGCACTGCTGCAAGAGACGCGGCGCTTCGAACCGCCGCTCGACTTCGTCGCCAACGCCAATGTGCGCGATGCGACCGTCTATCAGCGCGCGCACGATGACCCCGAAGGTTTCTGGGCGGACGCCGCGAGCCGACTCGATTGGTTCAAGCCATGGGACCGCGTGCTAGAGTGGAACGCGCCGTGGGCGAAGTGGTTCGTTGGTGGGCAACTCAACGCCTCGTATAACTGCGTGGACCGCCACACCAAGACCTGGCGTCGCAATAAGGCCGCGCTCATCTGGGAAGGCGAGCCAGGCGACACGCGCGTGCTGACCTACCGTGACCTCTACCGCGAGGTGAACCGCTTCGCCTCTGTGCTGCTCGACCTGGGCGTGCGGCGAGGGGATGTCGTCGCGTTCTATATGCCGATGATTCCTGAGTTGGCGATTGGGCTGCTGGCCTGCGCCCGCATCGGCGCGCCACATACCGTCATCTTCGGCGGCTTTAGTGCCGAGGCGCTACGTGACCGCATCAATGACTCGAAGGCCACGCTCTGCGTCACCGCTGATGGCGGTTGGCGCCGGGGCAATGTCATCGCGCTCAAGGATGTGACCGACGCCGCCGTGGCCCAGTGCCCCTCGATTGAGCATGTACTGGTCTTCCAGCGCCTCGGTCCAGATGTGCGTGAGGTGGCGATGGAGGAGGGCCGTGATATCTGGCTGCATGAGGCGGCGGAAAGCACCACGCGGCGCGTGGTCGAGCCAGAGCATATGGAGAGCGAGGACCCGCTCTACATCATGTATACCTCCGGCACTACGGGCAAGCCCAAGGGCCAGATGCATACCACCGGCGGCTATCTCACGGGTGTCTCCCTCACGCATGAGTGGATCTTTGACTTGAAGGAAGACGATGTGTACTGGTGTACCGCCGACATCGGCTGGGTGACGGGCCACAGCTACATTGTCTATGGCCCGCTCGCCAATGGCGCGACCGTGGTGATGTATGAGGGGGCACCGGATTTCCCCGATAAGGACCGCTTCTGGGCGCTGGTCGAGAAGTACGGCGTGAGCATCCTCTACACCGCGCCGACCTCCATCCGTACCTTCATGCGCTGGGGACCGCGCTATGTCGAGAAGCGTGATCTCTCGTCGCTGCGGCTGCTGGGCACGGTGGGCGAGCCGATCAACCCCGAAGCCTGGATCTGGTACAACGAGTTTATCGGTGGCGGGCGCTGTCCCATCGTGGATACGTGGTGGCAGACGGAGACGGGCATGATCATGATCTCGCCGTTGCCTGGCGTCGTCGCCACCAAGCCCGGCTCGGCCACCTTGCCCTTCCCCGGCGTCGAGGCGGATATCCTCGATGAGGCGGGCCAGAGCGTGCCGACGAATGCTGGCGGCAATCTGGTCATCAAACGCCCGTGGCCAGCGATGTCGCGCACGATCTGGGGCGATCCTGAGCGCTACGCGGCGACCTACTGGAAGCGGTATCCGGGCCTCTATCTGACCGGCGACGGCGCGCGTCGTGACGACGAGGGGTATTTCTGGCTGCTGGGGCGGGTGGATGACGTGCTCAACGTCTCGGGCCACCGCATCGGTACGATGGAGGTGGAGAGTGCGCTGGTGAGCCACCCGGCGGTGGCGGAGGCGGCGGTGATCGGCGCGAGTGATGCCGTGACTGGCCAGGCGATCATCGCCTTCGTGACGCCGCGCGGCGGCTACACGCCCAATGACGCGCTCACCGCGGAACTCAAGGAGCACGTCGTGCGCAGCATCGGCGCGCTAGCCCGCCCGAAGAAGATCTACTACACGGCGGAGCTGCCCAAGACACGCAGCGCCAAGATCATGCGCCGACTGCTGCGGGATATCGCCGAGGGGCGCGTGCTGGGCGATACCTCCACCTTGCTCGATCCCAACGTCGTGGCGCAGATCAAGGATCAATACGAAGGGAATGAGGGCTGACCTCACCCCTTCCCCCTTCTCTCGCAAGGGAAGGGGTGTTCGCACGGCTGGCGCGGAGTGGTCGCTTTCGCCACGAGGCGGGGCCGTGGGAGCGGTCCCGCGTGTCCGTTGGCCATGCGGCGATGGCCGCGCCCGCCCACTCGCGCGCACCAGGTGACATGGCGCATCTCCTCCTGGTCGCACGCATATCACTCCAGCCAGATACCCGAGTGGCGTATGCGTCGTCTCCCTTCGCCTGGCCGACCAGCGTTGGCAGCCCATCGCCCCCTGGCGGCCAGTACTGTTGGACGTGCGGGGAGGATGTGGCACGCGGTGGAGTAGAGTGAATGCGGGCGGCGGGCCACGAAGGGTAGGAGACAAGGATGAGAGTGCCAAGGCGACGCGCATGGCAGCGAAGCGCATGGCCGCCGCTTGCCCTGATTGCGCTGCTAGCTGTGGCGGCGATGGGGGTGCTCTCAGGCGCGGTGCCGCTCGTGCGGCTCGGTCGAGGTGCCGTGTCGCTCCTCGGCGTGTCGAGCGCCTCGGCTCCCGCATCCCCAGGGCGGGGCGCGCCACTGCCACCGCCAGGGAGGACAGTGAACGGTCGCTATCTCTTCACCCCTGATGAACTGCGCGCCGCGTATGGCCTCGCGCCGCTGCTCCAACTCGGCTTCACCGGCAAGGGTCAGACGGTGGTCGTGGTGGTCTCCTTCGGCAGTCCCACGCTGCAACAGGATGTGGCGGTCTTCAGCCGAGCGTATGGCTTGCCACCCGCGCGGGTCACCGTGCTCGCGCCGCTGGGCACCACGCGCGCCTTCGACGCGAGTGACCCCTCGATGGTGCTCTGGGCGCGCGAGACAGAGGAGGATGTTGAGACCATCCATGCCATCGCGCCTGACGCCGCCATCATCGTGCTGACCAGCCCGGTAGATCAGACGCAGGGCACGAATGGCCTTGCGCAATTCCTGCAACTGGAGCGATATGCCGTGGCACATCGCCTGGGCGGCATCGTCTCGCAGAGTTGGGGCGCCTCAGAGGCCACGCTCACATCTTCCGCGGCCCGCCTGATGGTGGAACAGTGGGATGCCTTCTTGCGGCAGGCGACGACGGGGCAGGGCATCACGTTCATCGCGGCCTCAGGCGACCACGGCGCGACCGACTGGGCTGACGCCGCCATGACGGTGATCGCATCGCGGCCAACCTCCAACTTCCCCGCCTCGGATCCCTGGGTGACGGGCGTGGGGGGGACTACGCTCACCCGTGGCGCGGCTGGCTACAGTGAGACCGCCTGGAGCGACAGCGGCGGCGGCTACAGCGCGCTCTTCCCGGTGCCCAGCTACCAGCACGCGGCATCCTCTGCCTCGCGCGGTGTGCCGGATGTCGCCGCCATCGCGGACCGCACCGCTAGCCTGGGCATCTATGCGCTCGGAGAGTGGCGGGTCGCGGCGGGCACGAGCGGGAGCGTGCCCTTCTGGGCGGGGCTGATCGCCATCGCCGACCAGATGGCCGGGCGCCCGCTCGGCTTTCTCAATCCCGCCCTCTACGCGCTGGCGGCCTCGCCGCGCTTCGCCCGCGATTTCTACGACATCACCAGCGGCAACAATAGCTATAGCGGGCATGGTGTGAGCGTGCGGGGCTATGCCGCCGCTCCAGGCTGGGACGCCGTCACCGGCCTGGGAACGCCCAACGCCGCGCTGCTGTTGCCCGATCTCATCGCGACGACGCTCGCGACCGCGCCCGCCGGAGCGCGTCGCTGAATGGCGGCGCATCGGGGCCAGGGCAGCACACCGCGCGCGCGACTACGGCAACCTCCAGCCAGAGACCGCCTACTCCTGATCGAGCCAGGCATGGATGGCCTCGCGGTGTTCGGCGTAGTGCCTGAACGTGTCGCCAGCGATGTCGTTGTAGCGGTCCTGGTCGGCTAGCGCCTCTTCGGGCATCTCTGTGATGGCCTGGTGAATCTCCTCATAGGAGGAGGAGAACGCCGCCCGCACGTCCGCCAGCGGGCGCTCGTGGTTCTCCGCGTAGGTGCGGGCGTTGATCCGCTGTACCTCGGCCTGCGCGTTGCCATCGCCCAGGTTGGCGAGATCTGGCTCGCCCCGCAGCAGCCGCAACTGGCGTCGCTCCCACCACGTGATGTGGGTCAGGATATCTTTGATCGCCCACTCGCCAATACGCATCGGGCGGGTTATCTCCTCCTCACTGAGCGGCACGAGCACCGCTTCGAGCAGGGCATGCTCCATCTCCATCGAGTGCAGGAG
>JADMIN010000946.1 GCA_015478575.1 Ktedonobacterales bacterium
CAATGCATGGCCCGCCACATCGTGGCCTCACTCACCTGCTGGCCGCTGATCTCAAGCCACCAGGCGCAGTTCTCCAACACGGTGGCATCTGGCTCCGCTACCATCCGATCTTGCACCTGCCGGTCGCCCTCGGCATCAATGCGACGCGGCATGCCAGGAATGGGACGTGGGGCAAACGACCCAGTGTCGCGCTGCTGCACGACCAGACGGTGCACCGTCTTCACGCTCACGTCAAATCGCAGGGCGGTTGTTTGCAGCGGCTGACCTGTCGCCACCGCCCGCAGAATACGTTCCCGCAGGTCTATCGATAAGGCTCTCATATCCTCCGCTCCGCACGTTCCATGCCTGGTCTACCTTCGTGCAACTTGCTCTAATAAGACACTAGATATCTCCCTTATGGATAGATTGACGTTTAGATAAACAGAAGCCGCCGCTGTTGCCAACGGCGGGCTGAGCGGGGAGGGTCACGATGTTCGCTGTCGTTGCCACCAAAGGACGCGCTCAGATGCAGCCTAGCATCCCCCCTCCATTCCTGGCCTTGCGCCAGGCCGTGTACGCCAGCTTGACGAAGCAGGCCGCTGCCGTCCAGCATCTGCGCGATGGCGTGCTGCCCCAGGAGACCGCGCGCGCGGCGCCGGAACTCGCGCTGGCGTCGGCGTTCCCCCGGCCGTGGCCGCGCGTCTCCACCGCCCGGCAGGATGGCCGGATCGCCCCCGTGGCCCGGCGCCAGGCCCGCTGCCCGTTTGCCCTGTGTCCGCCGACCGGACGCCTCCTGCTGGGCGGCGATGCCAGCGCCAGCCCCCGTCCCCACGCCACGCCCGCCGCCGCGCGCACCTGGCAACAGGTGCCCCACCTGCCCCACGCCCGTCGCCCGGTCACTTCTGGTTGGCGGCTGGCGCACCTGGTCGTGCTGCCCGCCCCGGGCAGCAGGTGGGGCTCCCCCTGGCCGGTGGACCGCCTTCCGCGCGACCCGTCTCCGGCCCCGGCGCTGGCTCCACCGGGGGCTGCCGTCTGTCCGTTGTTCCCCGCGCGCCGCCGACCGGGGAGATGGCTCAGAGCTGGCGCTGACGGCTGCCGTGCCGTTGGGGCGGGGGAGCGGCACGACCCGCCTCCCCACGGACCTGCCGATGCCGGGGACCCCGCCCACGGGCGCCCCCCCGCCCAGTG